>CAKZMS010000747.1 GCA_937128785.1 uncultured Opitutaceae bacterium
CTGGGCATCGAGCCCCTGCATCCCATGTATGCCGACAGTCGCTCGGCCGTGAATACGCTCGGTCAAGCCAACGACATGTGTGAGCAACTCAAGTCACCGCATGTGGGCGTGGCCGCCGATGTCTACCACCTGTGGTGGGATCCCGATCTTGAAAACGAAATCGCCCGCTGCGGTGCCATCGGCGCGTTGTTCTCGTTCCACGTCTGCGACTGGCGTTCCCCCACCATCGATTTCCTCAACGACCGTGGTCTCATGGGCGAAGGCGTCATCGATATTAAGCAGATCCGCGGCTGGGTCGAGAAAGCCGGATTCCACGGCTTCAACGAAGTCGAAGTCTTCTCCGATCGTCTCTGGGCCATGGACCAAGACGAATACCTCGACCTCATCGTGAAGGCCTATCGCGAACACGTGTGAACCACTGCGGGGTCGGCGTCGTCAAAAAGTGATATCCTAGCAAAGCGGATTCACTTTTTCCGACCGGCCCCCTTCCCACTTCCAATCTCAAACAACCCTCAAAAATAATCTTATGAAAACTGTAGGAATCATCATGAACGGCGTCACCGGACGCATGGGCACCAACCAGCACTTGATCCGCTCGATCAAGGCCATCATCGACCAAGGCGGCGTGAAAATCGGCGACGACGTCATCATGCCCGATCCGGTCCTTGTCGGCCGCAACCAGGCCAAGCTCGAAGCCCTCGCCAAGCGCGTCGGCGTCTCGAAAGTGTCCACCGATCTCGACGCCGAATTGGCCAAGCCCGAGAACATCATCTACTTCGACTCGACCCTCACCGGTCAGCGTCCCAACGGGGTCCGCAAGGCCATCGCCGCCGGCAAGCACATCTACTGCGAAAAGCCCACCGCCACGACCTCCTCCGAGGCCATGGCTCTCTACAACGAAGTGACCGCGGCCGGCCTCAAGAATGGCGTCGTCCAGGACAAACTCTGGCTGCCGGGTCTCATGAAACTCCAGCACCTCATCGACACCGGTTTCTTCGGCCGGATTCTTTCCGTGCGCGGTGAGTTTGGCTACTGGGTCTTCACCGGTGAGCACGACACCCTGCAACGCCCGTCCTGGAACTACCGCAAGGAAGACGACGGAGGCATCATCGTCGATATGATCTGCCACTGGCAGTATGTCATCCAGAACCTGTTTGGTGACATCAAATCCCTGACCTGCCTCGGCGCCACCCACATCCCGGAACGGATCGACGAGCAAGGTAAGCCCTACAAGTGCACCGCCGATGACTCCGCCTACGCGACCTTCGAGCTGAAGAACGGCGTCATCTGCCACTTCAACTCCTCCTGGGATGTCCGCGTCGATCGTGACGACCTGCTCACGCTCCAAGTCGACGGCACGCACGGTTCCGCCGTCGCCGGCCTGCGCGATTGTAAATTCCAATCCCTCGCCGCCACCCCGCGCTGTATCTGGAGCCCGGATACCGACAGCCCGATCGACTACAAGGAAGGTTGGACCAAGGTCCCGACCAAGGAGCCCTTCGACAACGCCTTCAAGGTGCAGTGGGAACTCTTCCTCAAGCACGTCGTCACCGACTCCCCGTTCCCCTGGAACCTCAAGGAAGGCGCCAAGGGCGTGCAACTCGCCGAGCTCGGCATCCAATCCTGGGAAGAGCGCCGCTGGCTCGACATCCCTGAACTCTAATTGAATCAATCGGATTCAGGTCACAGAGCACACTGAGAAACACAGAGAGCACAGAGTAACAACTGCTGGAATGGCTCCGTGCTCTCCGTGTCGCCTCTGAGTCCTCTGTGACAAAAATACTATGAAAACAGCACTCGTTACGGGTGGTTCCCGCGGCATCGGCTTCGGGATCGCCACCGCCCTCGCCAAAGAAGGCTGGAACCTCGTCATCAACGGCGTCCGCGCCGAAGAGTCCATCACCGGTCCGCTCGATGAACTTCGCGCTCACGGCGTGCAGGTCGGTTATGCCCGTGGTGACATCGGCAGCGTCGAAGGACGCGCCGGCATTGTAGCCGCGGCCAGTGAATTCGCCGGCGGTTCCATCAACCTCCTGGTCAACAACGCCGGCGTCGCCCCGAAGGTGCGCGCCGATCTGTTGGAGACCACCGAGGAAAGCTACGACTGGGTCGTCGACACCAACCTCACGGGGGTGTTCTTCCTGACCCAGGCCTTCGCCAAAGGGATGCTCGCCGCTAAACAAGCCGACAGCTCGTTCGAAGCCGCCATCGTCAACATCACGTCGATCTCCGCCACGGTGGTCTCGATCAACCGCGGCGAATACTGTATCGCCAAGGCCGGCTTCGGCATGCTGACGCAGCTCTTCGCTGCCCGCCTGGGCGGCGACGGTATTCCCGTCTACGAAGTGCGTCCAGGTGTCATCAAAACCGACATGACCTCCGGAGTGACGGACAAGTATGACAAGCTGATCGCCGAGGGCCTTTGCGTGCAGCCGCGCTGGGGATTCCCCGATGACATCGGGAAGTCCGTCGCGGCCCTGGCCCGGGGGGATTTTCCCTTCAGCACCGGTCAAGTGGTCATGGTCGACGGCGGCCTCACGATGCCGCGACTGTAGTTATATCGGGAAACGCCGAGCTCCAGCTCGGCCTCTATTCACCCGCAAAGGGCGACTTCACCAAGTCGCTCTTTTTTTTGGCGAATGACTTCGCGTTGCCGCTGGGGCACGGACCGGCCGGCCAAAACAAAACCCGCTCCTCGAATTGAGGAACGGGATTGCTGAACCAACCGAACGGTTTCCGTTCGTGTAAAACTAATAAATCAGGCCGCCATCGGGCTGAAGCTCACCGTGGTCACCACCTCGCCCAAACGGGCATCATGACGTTGCCAGAGGAGCTCGCGCACCCGGCGGAGGTCGCGCAGCGGGATATCCAGATCGATCTCATTGAGCTGCTCCAGTGCCTCCTTGGTGGAAGGCAGGCCGAGCCACTCCATGACCGAGTAGACATTACCGTGTTCGCGCACCGCATTGAGTTCACCCCACTCGGGTGCACTGCCGCGGAGCTCGGCATGTGAGGCGGCCAGCAGGGCCAAAATCGGCGACTCCTCAAAGTCCTCCTGCAAGGCCGGGCACAACGCCAGGGCGGTGAGCGCGTGCAGCCGGTGAAAGGAGAACCGCCCGATCAGATCCTGCCAGCTCTGGGGGCAGAACTCCAGGTAGGGCTTCCAGCGACGGCGATCCAGCATCACGGCACCAGAAGTAAAAACATCCCCGCGAGGGTCCGGCGTAAAAGGACGCCAAAGGCCTTGGCTGATTTCCTTTTCGAAGGCGACTTCGGGCCAGATGGAGACCCGGTAGCCCTTGCCCATGTGGTGCCAGATGAGATCCGGGGAGAGGTTAACAGGACGGCGGGAGGAACGGCGACGGGAAGCAGTGGTTGAGTTCATGCTTCCAATTTATCACCCAGCATGGGACATAAACTGTCCCATACTAAAAAAAGTGAAATTTTATTTTGGCGTCACAGAGAACACGAAGCGGCGCACCGAGATCACAGAGCTGATTTAACAGACTGATTTCCCTCTGCGTTCTCCATGTCTCCTCTGTGAACTCTGTGACTAAAAATTCCTATGCCTGAATCATCCTCTGGTTTCCGTTCCCGCTTCTCCGTCGAGCGCATGATGCGCATCCACGAACGCCTGCGTGATGGCGCATCGCTCAACTGCACCAAGTTCGCCACCGAGTTGGATGTCTCGCGCAAAACCATTCAACGCGACATCGACCACATGCGTGACCGGCTCGGTCTCCCCTTGGAATACGACCGCGCCACCCACTCCTACGTTTACACCGCACCCGTCGAAGCCTCGCCCACCGTGCAGATGAGTGAGGGCGATGCCTTTGCGCTCTTTGTCGCCGAACGGGCGTTGGAACCACTTCGCGGCACGCCGTTGTTTGATCGCCTCCAATCCACCTTTGAAACACTGACCTCCAACCTCCAGGGATCCGTTGAGCTCACGCCGGAAGACCACGGGGCGGTGTCCTTCGCGCAATTCGGTGAGGGCCGCACGAACGCCGTCGCGTTCGATCGTCTGCAGAAAGCCCAGAACGAACAACGCGAAGTGAGCTTCGCCTACAAGAAACCGGGCGCCCGGCGCGCCGAAACCCGCCAAGTGCGGCCTTATCATCTCACCCACCGCGACAATCTCTGGTATCTGGTCGGTCACGATCTCGCCCGGGATGACATCCGCACCTTCGCCCTGCCCCGGATGAGCGATGTCGAGCTGACCAAAAAGAAGTTCGAACGACCGGCAGATTTTTCCCCGGAAACCTTCTTTGCGGACGCCTTGGGCGTCGTCGCCGGCAGGGGCGAAGCCTACGACATCCACATCCGTTTCTCCGCCAATGTCGCCGAGCGCATCGAAGAACGCGTCTGGCACGATTCCCAGCAAACCAAACGCCGCCGCAACGGCGGAGTCGACCTACGCCTGCGCCTCGGTTCCCTCGTCGAAATCGAACGCTGGGTCCTCGGCTGGGGCGCCGAAGCTGAGGTGCTCTCGCCTCCGGAGCTTAGAGAGTCCCTCACCACGACCACCGCCACCATGGCTCGGCGGTATAGTCAACGGTGAGGCCCTCACTGAATGGCGAACGTAGTGCCGTGCTTTAGCCGGCACTGAGACTGGAGCAGACGCGGGCTCAAGCACGGCGCTACCCAAAAAACCCGCACCACTTATGATGCGGGTTGAAAACAAACAGGCTTGATTCGCTTAGCCAAGGAGCTCGTCAGGACTGAAGACGCGATCGGTTTCGATCTGGGCGTTCTCGTCGCTGTCGGAAGCGTGGACCACGTTGACCATCATGTTTTCGCCGAAGTCACCGCGGATCGTGCCCGCCGGGGCCTTGGTCGAATCGGTCGGGCCGAGCAGATCACGCACCTTGGCCACGATGCCGTCACCCTTCAACACAGCCACGATCACCGGACGGGAGCCCATGAACTCCTCGATCTCGGGGAAGAACGGCTTGTCGGCCACGTGAGCGTAATGTTCCTTCAGCTTCTCAGGCGTGAGCTGCATCATTTTGGCCGCAGCCAAAGTGAATCCGGCTTCCTCGAATCGAGAAAGCACCTTGCCGACGAGGCCCTTGGCCATGCAGTCCGGTTTGAAAATGATAAACGTCTTGTCCATACGAGCCTCGAATCAACCGCTCCCATCGCCGTAAGGGAAGCCTGATTTTCGGCCCCCTCGTAGGCATTAGTCGCCGGTCTTGGCGCTATCAGCCTGATTCCGATCAACCGCCTCAGCGACTTGTTGGCCGTAGGCCATGGCGCCTTGGATCGATGGATTGGCGAGATAATCACCCGCGCGCCAAATCCCCGCAGCGTTTGGAACCACGGCGACCTGCTTCAATGGTTTCCTGCTGGGGAGAGCTTCCGGAATCCTGCTATCTCGCAGCAATCGCCACCGGTCCACCTCCGCATCAAACCACTCCCGCAATTGTTGCCGCACCGCCGTTTCCATTTCTTCAGGGGTCAGATCGATCCCGGGACGCACCCCGACCATCACCAGTGGTTGATCTTCGGGTGCCAGCGTGGGATTCACCTGACTCAGGGTCACGAGGTGATTGATCACGCCATCCCCCTGCCCATTGAGGCGCAGCATACCATCAGCAGTGGGTGCCCGGGATGCGGCAAAATAGAGGCAGCGCGCCTCCCGCCAACTGACCTCGGGGACAGTTAGCCCAAATCGTGCTGCCGTGGATGCATCGGTCGCCACGATCACCGCATCGGCCCGGCGCTCGGAGCCAGCCGCCAACCCGACCTGATCCGCCGCCACCTTCGCGACGGTTTGATTCAACTCCACCGCCCCCTCCGCCAGTCCGGATGCCAGCTGTTCCGGGATCGCCTGCATGCCTGCCTTCGGAATCGCCGTGCCCCCTTGCGCAAACTGCGAGAAAACGAACTCCAACATCCGCGATGAGGTCTCGAGTTTGCTTTCCAGAAAAATTCCACTCAACCACGGACGCCAGAAACGCTCGATCACGGCATCACTGAAACCCTTTTGGCGGAGGGCCTCCAAGCTGCTCAGTTCCGCCTTGGTTTCATCCGGGTCACCACAGCCATGCCGCGCTTGAACAGCCCACTTGAGGACCCGGACCTTGTCCATAAACGTGCCAATGTCTGCCGCCAGTGAACCCAACACACTGCTGGCCTCGCGGCGTGGATCGGCCACCCGCTCCCATGAACCGCCCACCCGCACCACGGCCCCGGCGGGAAAGTGCTGCAAATCAAGCGCGTCATAGTCCAGCCACCGCTGGGCCGCTGGATAGGCCGTCAGTAGCACCTGGAATCCCCGGTCCAATCGAAATCCCTCGAGCGTGTCCGTGCGAACCCGACCACCGACGGCATCGGCCGCCTCCAGGACACTGACCGACCAGCCCAACTCCTCGAGACGACGAGCGCAGGTCAAACCGGCCAGTCCCGCCCCGACTACGATGCCGTGTTTCATCCCAGCTCCAAATCTTCGATCACCTTTCGCGCCATCGCCAAACCGGAAATCGCCGCCCCCTCCACCCGGGGACCACCAAAGGCATCACCGCAAAAACCAACCCGCATATCCGGAAGCCAAACACAGGGTTGACCAAACTCGGCCTTGGGTTCGCTGAACCGCCATCGGTGCAATTTCTGGGCGACAATCTTGGAGTCCCCCAGCCAAGGCTTCATCTCCGCGGCCATTTGCGCAAAGAGCTCCTCCTCCGAGTCGCCGTAGTGCTGTGCTGAATACTCCCGGGAAAGATGGAAAGTCACCGCCGCGGGCACATTCTGAGTGATGCCTTTGCGCACATTGTCCGCCACCCAGCGGAGATTGCCCTGATCTATTTTGACGCCGCCAACGCAAGGCAGGGATGATAATCGACCTGATCCAGATCCGCCCGGACCTTCTCCGGCAGCTTGACCTCTCCGGCATCCAGCAGCGCCAGACTCTGCGGCACCGGACTGCTGAAAATAATTCGATCCGCCCGCACCAAGTCAGCCCCGGCGATATCTATTTCCCAGGAGCCGCCTTCATGGCGGCGCACGCTTTGAACCTGGCTCTGCAATTTGATGGGGAGATTTTTGGCCAAAGCCTTGGCCAGTCCGGTCATGCTGGGCCGAGCCACCCAGCGATCCTCTTCGTCCGCGGCATCACTCGGCCAACGCGCCACGACCCCTTTGCGTTCCCAGCAGGCAATCCGCGCCTCCAGATGCTCGTCACGCACGGTGAAGAACTGGGCGCCTTGATCAAAAACCGCACTCCCCACCCGTTTGGTCGACATTCTACCACCCACCCCGCGGCTCTTCTCGAGCACCACCAACCGAGCGTCGCGTGATGCCAGCTCCCGCGCCACGAGCAACCCCGACAGTCCGGCTCCGATAATAACAGTGGTGTTCTTCATTTTGGCCTACCGAGCACGTGCCTGAGGGCATTCTCAAGCGAGGGATGCAGAAATTCAAAATTCTGGGCCTGCAGCACGGCGGGTTGCACGCGGGTGCTGGCGAGCAGGGCCTCGTCTGCCATTTGCCCAAACGCCAATTTGACCGCGAATGCCGGGGTGGGAATCACCGCCGGTCGATTCAGGACCCGGCCAAGGATCGTGGCAAAATCACGCTGTCGGACAGGTTCGGGTGCCACGAGGTTGACGGGGCCGCTGATCGCATCATCGCCGAGAATCTGCAGGGTCGCCCGGAGCCAGTCGTCGATCGAAATCCAGCTCTGCCAAAATCGACCGTCTCCCAGGGGGCCGCCCATCGCACTTTTGAAAATCGGCAACAGCTTGGCCAGCGCCCCCCCCGCCGGGGTCATGCTGCGGGTGCACCTCAACCCCACCGATGCGTGGTGTGCCGAACATCCCGACGAATGCGTCGGCTATGCGGACACCACACCCGAGAATCCCACGCGCCATGGCCTGATGCGTCCCCTGGCAGACGATGGCCTCCGTCCCGTCCGTGCCAGTTTCTACAGCTCCGTATGGCAGGACTGGGCGACAGCGGCGCTGGGCGAGTTTTGTCAGAAGCTGGCAAATACGCCCGAAGGCAATGCGCTCTTTGGGCTCCAGCTGGCCTACGGGGTTTACGGTGAGTGGCATCAATTCGGATTCATTCATCACGATCCTGATACCGGACCGGCGGCGATGACCTCGTTTAGGTCTTGGTTGCGGGATAAATACGGAGAGCATTCGAAACTGGCCGATGCCTGGCGGCAACCCGGTCTGACCTGGGCGACAGTCCGAGCGCCGACTTCGGCTGAGCGGGAAGAGGCGCGCATCGGGGTATTGCGAGATCCGCAAACCCAGCGGTCCGTCATCGATTACTTCACCTGGCTGCACGAGGCTCTGACTCCGATCGTTCTCGAGTTCGGCCAGATCGCCAAAACGTCCTGGCCTCGCCCCTTGGTCACCGCGGCGTTCTTTGGCTATTTCTACAGTGCTTTCGGACGTCAGGGCGCCGGGTCGCAGCTCTCGATCCTGCCCGCATTAAAATCTCCATATCTCGATTGCTGGTGTTCCCCCCAGTCTTACGAACCCGACGCTCGAGCAATGGGCGGACCGGGCAATGCTCGCGGCCTCATCGGGGTCGTGCGCCGGGCCGGCAAACTCTGGCTCGACGAAATGGACCATGCCACCACTCACAGTGGCTGCGCGTGGGACGCAGATTTTGCCAGCACCGCGACGGACGACATCGCGATGCATCGTCGCAACGTGCTCCAGCCATTCACGCGCGGCGGCGGGCATTGGTGGTATGATTTCGGCCCGACCGGTCGCACGCCGCCATTTGAACGCTACGGCAACGTCGGTTCGT
>CAKZMS010000748.1 GCA_937128785.1 uncultured Opitutaceae bacterium
CGCGGCGGGGTGCCTGCGGTGCAGTTGCCGATATTCGACGAGGTGGTCAGCCACGTCGATCTCGAACGCCGGGATGGCGGATGGCACGTCTTGGACGGGGCTTTCACAACGCATCCAGAGCCGTTGGAGCAGGATTACCGCGTCATGGTCACCGCGCTGCGGGATTACATGGCGAAAACCGGTTTCAAGAAGGTGCTGCTGGGTCTGTCCGGCGGAATCGACTCGGCTATCGTGGCGACCATTGCGGTCGATGCGTTGGGCGCAGGCAATGTGCGCTGCGTGATGCTGCCATCGGAATACACCTCCCAAGGGTCGCTGGACGACGCCAAGGCAGTGGCCGAAGGCCAGTCCGGTAGTTTACGCGTCGGTTTTACTGGATTGGCGATGGCGACGGTATTACCCGCCGTGCTCCGAGAGTTTCAGCGGCAGCGACCGAATGTCCGGGTGGAATTAAACGAGTCCCCCACCGCTTCCCAGATTGAGGCGCTCAAATCGGGCGAGATTTCATGTGGGTTTCTCCACCCCGACGCGCTCCCGGAGGGATTTCACTTTCGACAGTTACTGCAGGAACGAAATGGCGTCGTTCTCCCCGTCGAGCATTCCCTGGCCCGGCGGCGATCGTTGAAACTCAGTGAACTGCAGGATCTGCCGTTTGTGCTATTCCCCCGAAAAAACAATCCAAGTTTCTACGATCGCACTTTGTCGGCGTTCGCGGCGGCGGGAATCACCCCGAACATTGTGGAGGAAATTTGGCCTCGAGCCAATGCGGTCGGACTCGTGCGGTCTGGACTCGGGGCTACCTTGATGTGCCCATCGGAAGCACAGAACCTGCCGGACGAGGTCACCTTCCGTGCATTGCGCGGCCCCACTCCGGAAAGCCGCCTGGCTCTGGCGTGGCGCGAATCCATCGACAACTCCCCCGCACTGGCGGCCTTTTTGGCCGCGGCCGCGCAAGATCGCACCGATTGAGGTGATGGGTCTACGCATTGATGCGTAGATGCTTGCACGCGCTGTTGACCCCTGCGGATGCAGGCCGGATTTTGGAGACCGATGTCGGATTTCATTTCGGGTTTGCAGGCTAGGCTTAATCGCGGACGAAGTCCCGCGGTGCTGGCTGCCTTGCTGCTCGGCATCGGATCGACCGCGCGAGCCAACTTGCTCGATCCCGAGAGTGGCCGGCCCATTCTTCAAGATCATCGCCCCACCGAATATCTGGGCCATCCGCAGATCTTCGACATCACCCAAGACGCAGATGGCTTCATCTACTTGGCCAATGTGCAGGGCATCATCCAATACGATGGCGTGCGGTGGACTCACCACGCCGCACCTTTGACCTTCACGTATGGGACCCGAGTCGCCCCGGATGGCCGGATCTGGGCCATGAGCGCCAACAATGTTGGTTACTTCGAAGCGGCGTCCGGCAGTGCAGAACTCACCTACCATTCCATTCTGCCCTGGCTCCCGGAATCGATTCGCGACGTCGCCCGCGGCGGCGATATCGAAGTGTTCGACGGAGCCGTGTATCTATCGACGCCGCAGGCGTTGATCCGGGTCCGGGGGGATGAGGTTTATCACTGGCCCAGTCCGGAAGAACGATATGGCGGGTCGCTCAGTGTGGT
>CAKZMS010000749.1 GCA_937128785.1 uncultured Opitutaceae bacterium
GGTGCGGCGCGCCCGCACAGCCGCTTCTGCGGCTGCTTCAGGTTCAGCTTCAGGTTCAGGTTCAGGTGCTTCAGGTTCCGGCGAGTCGACGACCGGAGAGGCGGCCGCGGCGCTGGCGCGGGCGGAGGCGGAGCTGGCGGAGGCGGAGGCCCTGCTAGCCGCCCGCGAGCGAGTCCTTGAGGCCAGCCGTAAAGCCGAGCCAAGTCGCGACACGTTGTCGGATGAGGAAAAGGCGGCGTTGGAGAAGCGCAAAGCGGAGTTGGAGCGCCAGGAAGAATCCATCAAGGAGCAGAAAAACGGGATTAAGGAGCGCGAGGCCTTCTTGGAAGAAAGCGAAATGAAGCTCTTTGAGAAAGTGCAAGAGCAGCAGGAGACCGAGACCGAGCTCGAGCAGCGAACGGAGGATCTTAACGCCCGCGAGCGTCGGTTGCGTGAAAAAGAGGCTGAATTTGACCCGGAAGTGGCGGCCCAACTCGAGGCCGAAAAAGCCAAGGGTAGGGATGAATTTACCGAGTGACCTGCGTGGGCAGCCCTAATTTATCTCATATTTACCTTCACCTAGCCGAAGAAAGGGCTGGCCTTGGTCACTTTCCCGGCAACTTTAGCTGATTGATCGCGTCTAAAACGACTCGTCCATGACCTTTACCCGCCACATTCGCCGTCTCTGCATCACCGGTTTCTCGGTAGCTGCGTTTTCTCTTTTCGCTCAGGAAGCACCGAACGAACCCGACCCCGAGGCCAAGGCCCAAATCGAGGCGCAGGGTTTTCGTCTACCGCCGCAGCTTCGTCAGGTCCAATATCGTGATGCCAATCCCTGGGTTCTGCACACGAATGTGCGGGTGGGATCGGCCGATTCGACCGTCAGTTTTGGCGGTCTCGGCACGATCGATCCTTCCACGTTCATTCCGGGTGCCGACCAGACAGACTTTCCGGTGCGCCTCTACGATGATGGTCGTGTGATTCTCGACGAGCTGCGAACCAATGAAGCCGATGAAGACGGCAACCAGACCTCCATTCCGGGAGGACGTTACCAGACGAGAGACGACGAGGGTAACCTGACGGGAGATTTCCTTTCTTACACCCCCGGTCAAACCCGGAGCTGGAGTTATGGATCGGCGGAGCAGGTCAACGATCGCTTCATCTCCATGAATCAGTTTTCGACTCAGTCCACCGGGGCTGGTTTCGGCGCCGAGGGGGATAGCAGTGGTCTGGGATTCGAGATGGCCGTCTCCCGTCGGATCCTTCGTCTGGGTCGCAAGATGGAACTGGGTATTTCCGGCTCGATCGGTCTATCCGATTTCAACGCTTCAACCTCTCAGCAGTTTACGGCCGACCTCATCACCATGACCGATGTTTATGAGGCCTACGGTGATGTTCCGGATCCTCCGTATAATGCTCCCAGCACCGGAGTGCTGACCGATCCTGACACTGGATTGATTATCCCCTTTGGCCAATTTGAAACCACGGTCCCTCTTCAGCAGGTCACACCGAATCGTAGTTTCTCAACCGACCCCAATGGAGCGAACATCGCGGGCGCTTGGTCCATCGATGGGGCCTACTACTCGATTCGACTGGGCCCTGAAATCCGCGGTCATTTGACCGAGAACATCGCCTTCACATGGGGCGCAGGTGTGATGGGGGCCTTTGTGGGCAGTGAGTTTTCTGCCGTCGAGTTACTTGATCTCGATACTCCGACGACGACGACCATCGGCTTCCGTGGAACCGACTCCATCACGGAGATGTTGGTGGGATATTACGCAGAAGTTTCCATTGAATATTGGATCACCCAACGAACGGGTCTGTTTCTTGGGGCGGTTCTCGAATCCATGGATGATTTTGTGCAGAACTTCGCCGGCCGGACGGCCAGTGTGACCTTGAGCGATGCGACTTTGGTTCGGTTCGGTGTAATTCACCGATTCTAAGGATAGTCCCGCTAGTTGGTTTCGGAGGGCTTGCCCGACAACTCCTCGACGTCGTGCAGCACGGCATCGATATCACGCAGACTTTCCTCGGGCCATAGGCTGTTGATTCGAGTGACCACCTGTTGAATCAGACCGTCGGGGCAGGAGGCGCCACCGGTGATGAGGATTCGCTTGGGGGTCAGGTCGTTTGGCCACAGCGGGCGGATTTCCGTCTTGCCGCCGTTGGCTGGGCCCACGGCGGGAAACACGAAGTGCTGACTCTCATCGCGGGAGAGAATGTCCTCCTCGCTTTGAATAAAGAAGGCCCGATCACCGAGCTTCTCGGCGCACAGGCGATAGAGTTGATAGGTGTTGGATGAGTTTTTGCCACCAATGACAAAGGCCGCATCGAGTGGCTGCTGCAGCGCCCGACCCAGGGCGTCCTGATTTACCTGGGTGGCGTAGCAGAGGGTGTCGCGGCGCCCGCCACCGCCGACCCGAGCAGCTCCATCTTCTCCGTGTTGGGCAACAAAGGCTTCCCGCAGTCGCTCGGTGATCGCAAGCGTCTCGTTCATGAGCAGAGTGGTTTGATTGACCACGGCGATTCTTTGCAGGTCTCGGTCGACATCGAAGTCAGGGGTATGCTTGCCTTCGAAGTCCGAGTAGAAGCGTTGCCGGTCCACCGAGCTTTTCGCGGTGATAATCCGGGCGAGTTTTTCGCCCTCCTCGAGATTGCGCACGATCACGGCGGGAGCGTAGCGGCGGGTGTTGGAGTAGGTGGCCTTGGTCTCTTCATGCTCGGCCTTGCCGTGGATGATGACAGTATAGCCCTCGCGCCCGTAAGATCGGGCGGCCTTCCAAACTTTCTCGACCAACATGCACGTGGCATCGTGGGAGAAGACCTCAATGCCTTTTCGCACCAGTCGAGCTTTGTCCTCATCGGTGGCACCGAACGCCGGCACGATCACGATATCCTCCGAAGACAAGGTATCCCAGATGAGTTCTTCGTA
>CAKZMS010000750.1 GCA_937128785.1 uncultured Opitutaceae bacterium
GGAAACGGAGCGTAGCACAAATAGGTTCTTAAGCGATTACCCGTTGTTTTCTGAAGAGTCATTCCCCCGGTCAGCACTCGAGCTTTTGTACCCGATAGTCTCCAACGATTTATTGCCAAAATAGAAGGCAATGACCATAAGAAACGCGGTTTTGAAGAAATCGAGATGGTCTACAACATCACCCGCAATTGGCGCATGGCGTTCAATGCGAGTAAGACCGAGGCCGCCTTCTCGAATGGTCTTCGTCAGCTGACCCCATACTCGGACACGGTCACGGCCAATCTCATGGCCAACGGCATGTGGAATATGTATGAAGGCGGTGCGACGGATCAGACCACGATGGGCGCTCGCTGGACCAATGAGGCGCTCACTCCGCTCGCCGCTGCCGCGGCCAAGGAGGGCACCCTCAATTCCGAGCTGCGCAAGTGGCGCTGGAATATGGTCACGAACTACACCTTCAGCGAAGGTAAGTTGGATGGTTTCGGTATTGGTGGCGCCGTGCGCTGGCAGGATCGTGTGGCCACTGGCTACCCGCTGCAACAGGGTCAGGGCGGAATCCTGATTCCGGATCTGGCAAACCCCTGGTATGGCGATTCCGAATGGCACGGTGATCTGTGGCTCAGCTACCGTACCCGCCTGTTCGATACGCCGGTGAAGTTCCAGTTCAACATGCAGAACTTCATCGGGGACGACGATCCCTCCGTGGTGGTAACCAATCCTGATGGCCAAGTTGCGGTCTTCCGCAACGCGCCGCAGTCGCGTTGGTTCTTCACCGCCACGTTTGATTTCTAATCTGCCTGGTCAGGTTAGGCTAACAAGGTTGGCGCCCGTGGCATTAGGCTGCGGGCGCCTTTTTGTGACGGATATTTGTTAACTTGGATTGCGGGAAACGAAGACTAACTTCAGAGGCTTGAAAATGTGGCACCGGCAGTTTTGGCGTGCGAAACCATGGCGCTGGTTGGGCGGACTGATGGTCTTGGTCTGGGGGGCTGGTCGGGGATATGGTGAAACCGAAATCGTTTCGCCACTCCCGAATCCTTCGGCGATCGAGACCTTGGCGCTCGCGCACTGCGGACGTTGCCACGCTTACACGCCGCCGGAAATTCTGCCCCAACGTAGTTGGAATATCCTGATGCGATATATGGGACTGCGGATGGGGATTGATCCGGTCCAGTTGATGCAAGGTTTGCCGCCGGCGGAGACCGAGCTGTTGGAGGGAAGACGGACGTTGCTGGAGGAGGCAAATCTACTGCCCGAGTCGCCAGTGGTGAGTGCGGACGAATGGACGGCGCTTTTCGCCTATTACCTCGATAACTCACCGAAGCAGCCATTGCCCCAATCGGAAAAAGCGGAACGCAGCATTGCGCCGGGTTACTTCCGACCCAAGGCGACGCAATACCGTTTGCCGGCAGCGGTGACGACGCTCGCGATGATCGATGAAACCCACCAACAGGTGCTTTTGGGCGACAGCCGAGCGGAGCGATTCACGCTGCTGGATCGTAATCTCAACCTCGTCGCCGAGTATCCCACCCGCAGTTCCTTATGGGTGCGGGCGACCCCCACCAATCGAGGTATTTATCTCCTCTCGATCGGCGATCTCACCGGAGCGGGAGTGGGCGAGCGCCGGGGCAATTTATTTTATGGCCGGCGATTGGCAGATCAGTATCTGACGGAAGGGATCGCCTTGAAGGGACTCTATCGCCCGTCCGACATGGCCTGGGGAGATCTGGACGGTGATCGGATTCCCGAACTGGTTGTAGCCAGTTTTGGAGTGGAGACGGGGAGTGTGACGGTTCATCGGCGCGACGGCAGTGGCCCCGCCTATTTGACGGAACCGGTGGCGACGCTCTCGATCCTGCCGGGGGCGGTCGATTGTGAGGTGAGGGATTTCAACGCGGACGGACGCTTGGATGTGGCCGTGCTGATGAGTGATGCCCG
>CAKZMS010000751.1 GCA_937128785.1 uncultured Opitutaceae bacterium
GCGCCGGGTCGCGGGCAGGGACGCGCCGCTGCTGCCCTCCGGTGCGACCCATGATGCCTCGGCCATGGCCGATCTCTGCCCGATGGCGATGCTGTTCCTGCGCTGCCGGGGCGGGCTGAGCCACCGGCCCGAGGAATTTGCCAGCCCCGAGGATTTGGGGGTGGCGGTGGAGGTGCTGGCGCGGGCGCTTGCGGAGATGTGAGGCGGGGGAGCGCGCCTCCTCAAGCCCCCCTTGTCAGGGGAGCCCTCGTCGGCGCGCGTTGCCACGGCTGCGTGGCGGGGGCGGTGCTCAACTAGGTCACGCACTCATAAATGGCTAGCGGCGCTTGAGGATTGCTGATTCACTCTCTTACGGGAGGAGAGCAGCATGTCGCAACGTCGCTACGAACTTACGGACTTTGAATGGTCGATCATCGAGCCGCTTCTGCCGAACAAGCCGCGAGGGGTGCCGCGTGTCGATGACCGGCGGGTTCTCAATGGCATCTACTGGCGGCTGAGGACCGGCTCCCCCTGGGCCGACATTCCCGAACGCTACGGCCCCTACACGACCTGCTACAACCGCTTCGTGAGGTGGGCACGCCTGGGAGTGTGGGCCGGGATATTCGACGCAGTATCAGCCGCTTACGAAGGGTCGGAGCAGTCGGTGGACAGTTCGTCGATCCGCGTCCACCAGCACGGCGCCAACGCAAAAAGGGGGCCGAAGCGCCCGCCGACCCCGCCGGTATGGCTGACCTTCGAGCCGTCTGCATGGGGCGCTCGCGGGGCGGTCTGACGACAAAGATCCACGCCGTGACCGATGCGCAGGGTCTGCCGATCACGCTGAAACTGACCGCCGGGCAGGCCCATGACGGGCGCTCGGCCGACGACATGCTGGGAACCATCGGGCCGGGCCAGACCCTGCTGGCCGATGCCGCCTACGACAGCAACCGCCTGCGCGAACACCTCGCGGCCATCGGCGCGAAAGCCGTCATCCGCCCGATCCCACGCCGATCTGCACCGCCGCCACTGGACAAAAACGCCTACCGCCGCCGCAACCGGATCGAGCGCTTCTTCTCAAAACTCAAGCATTACAGGGCGGTCGCGACCAGATACGAGAAACACGACGCCAACTTCCTCGCCCTCGTCAAACTCGCCGCCACTCGCATCTGGTTGCGCGTTTATGAGTCGGTGGCCTAGACTTCGTGTCGGACGCGCTGGCGGACGGCCGCCGGTTCCGCATCCTCTGCGTCATCGACGACTTCAGCCGGGAATGCCTGGCAGCCGTCGTTGACACATCCATCGGCGGCGCGCGTGTCGCCCGCGAGCTGGACCGGATCGCTGAGTTGCGTGGCTATCCCTGCATGGTGGTGTCGGACAACGGCACCGAGCTGACGTCCAATGCGATGCTCAAATGGCAGGAAGACCGCAAAGTCGGGTGGCACTACATCGCACCTGGAAAACCCATGCAGAACGGCCTGGTCGAGAGCTTCAACGGTCGTATGCGTGAGGAATGCCTCAACGAGCACCTGTTCCCGTCTCTGCGCCATGCCTGCCGCATGATTGCGGCATGGCGCGACGACTACAATCACCACCGCCCGCATTCGAGCCTCGACGGGCTCACTCCGTGGGAGTATCACCAACGGTCAAGAGAGGACCAAACCCTGAACAGAGCTAACTTGTAAAGGCGAGCAGGTCAAAAGCCATGCTTCCGATCGCCTTGCAAAACATGATAACTACAAACAACGCAAACATTCTGGGCCTCGTATAAAACGAGGTTTTCTTCTTTTGGGACTCGCAAGACTCGATGAGATATCGTCCTCACATAGATGGCTTACGCACCCTCGCAATCATCCCAGTAATCATCTACCACCTCAAGCTTCCGATTGGTTCTAGAGACCTACTGCCCGGGGGCTTTCTTGGGGTTGACGTCTTTTTCGTGGTCTCGGGCTACCTGATCACATTAATCCTGCTCCGCGAGCAAGCTGAAACAGGGAAAATCTCAATCTTGTGGTTCTATAAACGGCGGGCGCGCCGCATTCTGCCGGCATTATTTTTGGTGATCTTTGCATCCCTTTTGGCGGGCTGGTTTGTGATGTTGCCATCCGATCTCGAACGCCTCGCATTTTCGACTGTGGCATCGCTTACCTTTTTAAGCAACGTCTATTGGTTCTTTGAACTTGGCGAATACGGGGCGCAATCTGGCTTGCTACAGCCCATGCTCCACACGTG
>CAKZMS010000752.1 GCA_937128785.1 uncultured Opitutaceae bacterium
CATCGAACAGTCACTCTGGCCTCGACCGGTTGCAGGAATCCACCCCTCCGCTGTCGTCGGCGAGGATTGTGCCATCGACCCAACCGCGACAATTGGCCCGCTTTGTGTGATTGAGCCCGGAGCCAAGATCGGGGCCAATACGCATCTCCAGGCCCAGGTCTTTGTGGGACGGGAAGCCGAGATCGGCCAGGACTGCTGGTTGGCGGCGGGATCGCATTTGGCAAACTCCTGTCGCCTGGGGGACCG
The DNA here is from genome assembly GCA_937128785.1 of uncultured Opitutaceae bacterium. Lineage (GTDB taxonomy): Bacteria > Verrucomicrobiota > Verrucomicrobiia > Opitutales > Opitutaceae > Actomonas. The sequence goes on from CAKZMS010000752.1 coordinate 247, forward strand.
GGTGAGATTACACGGTGGGGTCGTGGTGGGGGCTGATGGATTCGGCTACGAAGTAGTCGAGGGTCGCCATGAGAAGGTTCCGCAAGTGGGCGTCGTGGACGTTCAGGACGACGTGGAAATCGGGGCCAACGCGACGCTCGATCGGGCCCGGTTTGCCCGCACCGTAATCGGGGAGGGCACCAAAATCGACAATCAGGTGCAGGTCGCGCACAATGTCATGGTCGGTAAACACTGTATCCTGTGCGCCCAGGTGGGAGTGGCCGGGAGCACGACGCTGGGCGACTACGTGGTGTTGGGCGGTCAAGTTGGCGTGACCGGACATATCCATATCGCCGGGGGAGCCCAGGTTGGCGGCAAGGGAGGGGTCACCAATCCCATCAAGGAAGCCGGCGTTTATTCGGGAAATCCCGCCATGCCCTACCACCTGGAGCGCCGTATCATCGTCCTCCAACGCCGCCTGCCTGATTTGTTTAAAAAGGTGGATTCATTAACGAAAGACCTCGAAGACCTAAAAAAGGCTTCCGCCTAATGCGTCTTCGGTCACGATGCCCTCAACGATGAAGTCGCCCCACCCGAAGATTTTCTCAGGAAACTCAAATCGACCGTTGGCTGAGGATATTTGCGCCTCCATCGGAGCTCCCCTGGGGGAGGCCACCGTCACCAGTTTCCCCGATGGGGAGTCGTTCGTTAAGATTAACGAGAACATTCGCGGGCAGGACGTCTTCATTGTGCAGTCCACCTGCACGCCGACCAACCATCACTTGATGGAGTTGCTCATCATGATCGATGCGGCGCGCCGGGCTTCCGCCAATCGTATCACCGCCGTCATGCCCTTCTACGGCTATGCCCGCCAGGACCGCAAAGATCAGCCGCGGGTGCCCATCACGGCCAAGCTCGTTGCCAATCTCCTCGTGGCCGCCGGTGCCAACCGCATTCTCACGATGGACCTGCACTCCCAGCAGATCCAAGGCTTCTTCGATATCCCGGTAGACCACCTTTTCGCCTCTCCCGTCTTTTTTGATCACGTCGAAAAGATCGACATGAAGAGCGATAATCTCGTGGTGGTATCACCTGACGTCGGCGGCATGAAGATGGCCGCGGCCTACGCCTCCCTCATGGGCGCGCAGCTCGGCATGGTGTGGAAAAAGCGCACCAGCGCCACTACCGTCGAATCGGTCAACATCGTCGGTGACGTGAAGGACCGCAACGTGCTCCTCGTCGACGATATCACGGAGACCGCGGGCACGCTCATGAACGCGGCCAAGTTGATGCGCGAACACGGCGCGTTGTCCGTGCGGGCGGCGGTGAGCCATGCTTTGCTCAGCCCCATGGCTTACGATCGTCTCAAACTCGGCCACATTGACGAGTTGATCACCACCAATTCCATTCCGGTCGATCCGCAGGGCCTGCCGATCACCGTGCTCAGCGTCGCCAGCCTGTTGGGCGAGGCGATCATGCGCATCCACAGCAACGAAAGCGTTACCGGCCTCTTCAAAGTGAAGGGGTTCTGGTGCGCACGCCGCTCATAGCGGCATGAGCGGAACTCAGCTCCCCGGTTTCGATACCGGTATCGCCGCCAGTTCGGGCGGCAGCGCCTCGGCTTCGTAGGTGGGGTAGCTCATCTCCAGCAAGGGAATCATCGGCACCGTCAGGCTGGTGTTACCCGCACTGCGATCCACCAGCATCGCGACCGCGACGGGGACACCGCCGCCCGCCGTCACCAAATCGAGTGTTTCCTGCGCCCGGCCGCCGCGGGTTACCACATCCTCCACCACCAGCACGCGCTCGCCGGGGGAGAATTTGAACCCCCGCCTCAGCTCGAGGCGGTCATTTACCTTTTCGGCGAAAATATAGCGTTTGCCGGTCTGGCGAGCCACTTCCTGGCCGATGACGAGTCCGCCCATGGCGGGGGCCAGCACGGTGCTGAAGTCCAATCCATCCAGCTTGGGCATCATCAATTCGGTTAGGCGCGTGACCGCGGCCATGTCCTGGCAGACCTGGGCGCATTGGAAAAAGTGTCCGCTGTGCAATCCGGAGCGGAGCACGAAGTGCCCCTGTTGGAGGGCTCCGGTGCGGGTGAAAATTTCCAACACTTCTGCTTTGAGATCGGCCATGGAAGCACGGTGGTGCACGGGAGGGGTGCCGCCAAAACATTTTTGCGCTCGGCCGCAGATCTGTTCAGCGTGACGACGATGGTTATCGAACGAGCACCTTTGGAAGACGAGTTGGGCGATGTGCTCGACAAGGCGATACAAGGTTGTGGCTTGAAAGAATCCGTGGTGGCCAAGCGGGCCCGGATGTCCGGTGAACGCCTCCGCTCGATTATCGATTACTGTGAAAAGCCATCGGATGTGGAGTTGCGGGACCTGGCCGCCACCCTGGGCCTGAAGCTTGAGGGCCTGAAGGCGGTAGCCAGCGAAGCCTACCCGTTGCCCGATATCAGTGGGCTGCCGTTCTGCCTATATCCGCTGCGCATGGCCCATGGCATCGGGGTCGCCAACGCCTATCTGATCGCCAACTGCAGTGCGGATTGGGGGATCCTGTTTGATACTGGCACCAGTGCCGAAGGACTGTGGCGGAGTTGG
>CAKZMS010000753.1 GCA_937128785.1 uncultured Opitutaceae bacterium
CTCGGTCGGGGGACGCTGGAAACCCACATAGATGAACGGATCGGTGATCCCGTCCCGCACCCCCAGAATGTGATAGGCCTCCGTCTTGCCACTGGGGGAGTTGAGCACCCGGCGAGCGAATTCATTGGTGGGGTGGCACTGGAAGTGCAGCCGGATGGCGGAGTCCAAAAACTTCACCAAAAGCATGGGGGAGATGCCGTGCTTGGCCACGTGTTCGGTTCCGAGAAAATAATCGGGGTCGGTTTTGAGCAGAGCATCAAACTCGAATTGATCTTCGCCCAGTTGCACGGTCGAGATGCCCTCGAGGTGCTCCGCGCGTCCGGGATTCACCGCGCGGGTAACGGATCCAATCCAGTCTTCCGAAAAGTGGCTGTCCTCGGGAACGTCCTGGCCGGCCAGCCGGTCCAGGGTGGCCCCGCCCGGATAGGTGCGCCAAACCCGATTGGGTGGCAGTATCACCAGCTGGTCGTGCGTATTATTCGGGGAAGCCATGGGCAAAATCACACGACGGCGGTGAGCCCACCGTCTATCATCAGCACTTGACCGTTGAGAAAATCAGCCGCGGAGCTGGCCATGAACACTGCCGCACCGGTCAGGTCCTGCAGCTGGCCCCAGCGTCCGGCTGGCGTCCGGCCCCGGATCCAACTGTCGAATTTGGGATCGGCCACCAACGGGGCGGTAAGTTCAGTTTCAAAGTAACCGGGTCCGATGCCATTTACCTGGATATTATGCTGGGCCCATTCACCGCACATCGCCCGGGTGAGCATGCGCAATCCTCCTTTGGCCGCCGCGTAATTGCCGGTGGTGGGGCGGGCGAGATCACTCATCAGGGAGCAGATGTTGATGATCTTGCCGGACCGCCGTTTGATCATCCCGGGCACAAACGCGCGACTCACCAGAAACGCGCTGGTCAGGTTCGTCGAAAGCACGGTATTCCAGTCGGCCAAGCTCAGGGCTTCGAGCGCACCTCGTCGTTGGATACCGGCGTTGTTCACGAGAATATCGATCTCGCCGAGTGCGCATTTCGCCCGCTGGACAGCCGCTTCATCGGTCACATCGAACGGCGCGACCGCGACCTCCAAGCCCTGGGTTTTGAGTTTGTCGGCCGCTTTCGCCAGTTTGGACTCATCCCGGCCATTGAGCACGACGGCCGCCCCCGACTTGGCCATGGCGGTGGCCAAGGCCAGGCCAATGCCTTGGGAAGATCCGGTGATCAAGGCCTTCTTGCCGGAAAGGGAAAAGTCCGGAGCCGTAATCATCAGGTCTGGGGTTTGGCTTTTGATTGGCGCACCAACAGGGTGCCGATCGTGATCACGGTGATCCCGCAGAAGAGAAAGGCGAATCGCCCGATCATCGGATTGGGAATCAACGCCATGAGAATCACCACGGCACCGTAAGGGATGCAGAGCCAGCCCATGATGTAGGACTGTTTGTCGTCGGTTTCAGGACCCGAATCCTCGTCGTTGAAGTCAACGGGACGGTCGAGATTCGTCGAGAAGGTTTCGATGTCGGCCTTCTGTTCGTCCGTTTGTTTGGCGTAGAAGCGCCGCGCGAACAGAAACCAGAGCAGGCCGGCTCCCGTGATCGTGAATACGCCAATACCTTGTTCCCAGTTTTGTCGCTCCCACCCACTGATGCCGTCGGATGAACCGAACATGGAGACCGCCCAATCGATGTTGAGGAAAGTGGTGGTGAGATAACTCACGGCGAAGCAAATCAAGAGGGTAGACCAACCGGCCCAACCCGGCGTCCGCCGAATGATCAAGCCCAGGACCAAGGGAACCACGTAGGGCAGACTGACCAGGATCTGGAATTTGAGCATGAGCTCAAAGAGCGACAGTTCCTTGATCTGACTGTAGAAGATCGCGATCGCGATGACCATGAACCCCAGCAGGACGGTGAGGACCTTGCCGACGTTGAGCAGTTCGCGATCCGAAGCCTGCGGACGAACCAGCGGCTGGTAAAAATTCTTCACGAAGATGCCCGCGTTGCGGTTCAATCCCGTGTCCATCGAAGACATGGTGGCGGCGAAGATGCCGGCGGCGAGAAGCCCCATCATGCCCACCGGAAAAACCGTTTGGGCGGCGGCAAAGTAAGCGCCTTCGGCCGGATTACTGAGCTTGGGGAAGACTTCGCCCAAATTGACCTCCTGGGTGGAGAGAATCATCGGGGGAGTGAACCAGAAGAAAACGCCGCCCAGGAAGAGACAGCAGGCCAGGATACCGGCCTTGCGGGCATGGGCGCTGTTCTTGACGCAGAGATAGCGGGAAGCGTCGTTCAGATTGTTGGTGGACAGGAACTGTTTGAGGAAAATTGCGACACACCAAAAGAGCAGAAAGTCGTCGGTGAAGATCTTATCCAAGTCCATCCGGGTGGTGCTGAGTTTTTCGACGACGGTCGTGAATCCACCGGCATTGGCCACGGCCAGCACGGCGGTGATAATCGTGATGGGAATCAGAATCAAAACCTGAACGAAATCACTCGCGATGACCGCCCAGCTACCGCCCACCAGCGACATGAATAAAACACAGAGCCCCGTGACGATGATGGTGGTCTGCACATCGAAGCCGAAAGCAGCGGAGAAAAACACCCCCATGCCGTAGAGCCAGATACCGGCGGTCATCATTTGGAGCGGCAGAATAATCCAGGTGAACGTCTGTTCGCTGGCCCGTCCAAAGCGCTGTTTCACCGCTTGCATTGAAGTGATGACTCTCAATTGCCGGAGTTTGGGGCCGAAATAAACGGCGTTGCAGAAGAAGCCGAAGGCGTTGGCCACGAAGATCACCATAATCGGCCAACCGTCGAGGTAGGCCCGGCTGGAGGCCCCGGTAAAGGTCCAGGCACTGAATGACACCATGAAGGCAGAGCCTCCCGCCATCCACCAGAGCACCTGACCACCACTGCGGAAATAGCTTCCAACGTCGGAAACAAAGTGGCGGAAGACCCAGCTGATCGACAACATGAAGACGAAGTAGAGGGCCAAAACTGCGAGATCGTATGGGGTCATAGCGGGGTTAGAACGAAGGAAAAATAATAATTATAAATAAACAACCCCTAATTGACTGGGGGAGGCAAAGAAATGGCGTTTTCCCGTGGTCTAACTCGTGGGACCGGTCGAGTCCCCGATATGCAATCGAGAAGGGAGAACGAGGTCGCTGTAAGCGCCGTCCGAGATCTCGAGACTGCCGTTCATAATCATGCCGGCCGCCCTTTGGCCCAACTCCAGCGGGTCGCAACCTGCGGAAGTGATACGAGGGGTAAACTTGCTGGCCGTTTCCGAAAAATCGGCTGCGGCGATGCTGCAGTCTGCCGGGACATGCTTGCCGGCATGCTGCAGCGCCCGGATGGCTCCGATGGCCATGGAAATATTGTAGGTGACGAATGCGGTGGGGAAATCCGACCGGTCAATCAGGGGCATGAGGCTGAGCATGGCCTCGGTGCCTTCGGCGCGATCGCCTTCGACCCGGAGCACGTCATAGCGGGGGTCATGCTTGAGGTTAAAATGAGCCAAGGCGGACTTTAGCCCGGTCAAGCGGGTCTCATGCCGGCTCAGGCCGACATTTCCCCCGAGCCAGCCGATGCGTTCGTGACCGGACTCGTGGAGGTGCTGGACGATCGATTTGAGCGCCTCCGGCTCGTTGCCGATAATGGAATGGCAGAAGCCGGCATGCCGGGCGGACACTGCGACGATTCGAGGGGTGTGCTGCTGCAGTTCGGTCAGAAAGCGCTCTTCGACCTGCCCCATGAGAATCACTCCCTTGATGGCGTGGCCCGGGCCGAAAAATCGCGACAAACGCGCGGAGTCCAAGCTGTCTTCTGAACCGAGAATCGCCGTCGTGTAGCCCGCATCCAAGGCGGTGCTGTTGAGCCCGTGCATGACGTGGCTGAAGTAACTGCCCTGAGTGTGCACTTGCACGCCTGCCCGCATGATGACTCCGATTTGACGGGTGCGGGTGTCGGTGGGGGAATTCTCGATTTTGATCCCCTTGGGCTGGTACCCCGCCCCGATCGCGTAATCCCAAATTCGCTGGTAGGTTTCGGGGCTGATGCGCTCTTTTTGCCCGTTCAGCGTCAGGGAAACCAGGGCCTGAGACACCCCGAGCTCTTTGGCGATGGTCTGTTGGGAGATGCGTTTCTTTTTACCCACGTTCGATTTATAAATGATAACTATTAAATCTAGACAATCTTATAAATCGCCTCCGGCGACGGAGTTGGAATGTAGGTGGGGTCGGGCGACTACTTAAACTTGTCCCGCATGGCTTGCAGGCCGGGGATCACATCAAACAAGTGTCGGTGCTTTTTCTCAAACCATTGAACCAGAGATCTTTGCGACTTTCCGACCAGGATGGTGAATATGTAGCCCCGGTGACCGGGGGATGTGCTGGTGGGATGGTAGCCATCGTCCACGATGAAGGTGGAACGGTGGGTGGTCATGGACACGGTCGGCGGTTCATCGGGACGATAGTGATATTGGCCGCCAAACCCCGTTTCGGGATCGAAGCGATAGTGGTAAACCTCCTCGAAGGCGCTCTCGTCCGGTAGATTGTCCTCATCGTGTTTGTGAGGCGGCTAGCCCGACCAGCAACCCGGAGCGGCGTAGAGGTCACTG
>CAKZMS010000754.1 GCA_937128785.1 uncultured Opitutaceae bacterium
ACGTTCGTTGAGTTTTGTTTAAGAAAGCCTACAAAGGGGTCGGCATCAAGCCGTAAGGTGATTACAACGCAATTACCGATCAGGAGCTATTTTTCGTATCGTCCCTTCTGCGGGCCACTCATCCATGACCACGCCGATCGGACCATGTCATGGACGTCCTTGAACTGGGCCTCCCAGCCCAGTTTTTCCTTGGCGTAGCTAGGATCGGCGAGCAATTGCGGGGGATCTCCCTCACGCCGGGGTCCATACTTGATCGGGACCTCCTTGCCGGTAACCTCTTCAGCTGCCTGAATAATCTGCTTTACCGAAACACCAACACCGGTGCCGAGGTTGCAGCGAACGGAATCGCCTCCGGCGGCGAGATGGTCGATCGCTTTCGCGTGCGCTGAAGCCAGATCCTCGACGTGGATGTAGTCCCGGATGCAGGTGCCGTCCGGAGTCGGATAATCCGTTCCAAAGACATCCAAATGGGAGATTTCCCCCGTAATGGCCATCAGAACACGAGGGATCAGGTGCGTCTCCGGATCATGATCCTCGCCAATTTTTCCGTCCGCCGAGGAGCCACTCGCATTGAAGTAGCGCAGGCAAGCACTCTTGAGACCCCACGCCGAGTCGCAGTCGCGCAGGATCCACTCCACCATCAACTTCGACCGTCCGTAGGGATTGATCGGGTCCTGTGGATTGCTTTCTACGATCGGCACGGATTCCGGCACGCCATAGGTGGCGCAGGTGGAGGAAAAGACGAAGGTCTTGCAGCCATGCTTCTGCATGACCTCGAGGAGGGTCAGGGGCTCGGCGGTGTTGTTCCGATAATATTTGAGAGGGTCCGTCACGGATTCACCCACATAGGCAAAGGCCGCAAAGTGCACCACCGCGTCGAACTTGTGCTCGGTGAACAGGCGGTCCACCAGTTCCCGGTCTCCCACCTCGCCCACGACCAGTTCCACACCTTTATCGACAATCGCGCCCTCGTGGCCGAATACCAAACTGTCGAGGACCACCACCTTGCGACCCTGGGAAGCCAGAAGCCGAACCGTGTGGGAACCGATGTAGCCCGCTCCACCTGTGACAAGTATCGAATTTTGTGCGCTCAATGGGCACTCAGAAAACGAAGCTATCCTCCGACTGTCAACGCCCTCGCGCCCGAATGCCGACATTTGATGAAAGACGGTTTGCCCAATCCGATTGAATGATTCTCCGGATCCTTCGTCATACCCGCATGACGATTCACTTTCGACGACTGGCGCTCGCCGCCTTGGCCGCGACGTCCCTCGCCTCCTGCTACTACCCGGGGGGATACGACAGCGGTTACAATTCCGGCTACTCGGACAGCTACGGGTTCTCCGGCGCCGGAACCTCGTTCATTTACACCAGCAGCGACCGCTGGTTCTACGACAGCAGTGTCCGCTGCTACTACGACCGGACCCGCCATTGCTACTACGACCCCTGGCTCAACGGATACTATCCGCGTGGCTATTGCCCGCGTCCCGTTGCCCATGTCCCCCATCCCTACGGCTGGAACGGACGTGGAGCATGCCCTCCACCCCGCGGCGTGAACAACCATCAGATTGACCGCTACAAGGACCGGATGGCCCTCCTGCGGGCAAAGAATCACGCCTGGGCCCGAAACGTTCAGGAAAAGCGCAGTGAGACCGCCCACAAATGGCAGGAACAACGCGCCCGTCAGGCAGCCACCTTCGCCAACAATCGGACTCAGCCTTCGCGGGGAAACAACGGGGCATATCGCCCGACTCAGCCGACTCAGCCAGCATCCGGCAATATCGTGCGTCGCGGCCGCCCCACTCAGAGTTCCGTCCAGCCCGGATTCTCGAGCCCGCAACCGACCCGACCACAGATCCAGTCCTCGGGCCGCAACCGCCCACAAGCCACTCAGCAACCCCGCCAACCCTCCCGACCTTCCGTGAAAACCACAAGACCGGGATACAACCAACCGGTTGCGACCCGCTCGACCCCACCCGCCAGCAACCGGACCCAGGCACAACCCCAAGCGCCAAGCCGTCCTCCGGCACCTGCTGCCAAGCCGTGGTCATCGCCGCGTGGGAATCCAGCCGCAGGCCTGCAGAACGTGAAGCCCCAGAGCGGTCGGGGACAGCGCCGCTGAGCCCAGCCCGGACACCCTTGGACGGATCAGCCACACGGGCCTTCCCGGCGGCGGCGGTCGGCCTGCAACTGAGCCAGAGACACCCGGGGTCGCAGCAACCAGT
>CAKZMS010000755.1 GCA_937128785.1 uncultured Opitutaceae bacterium
GTGGCCAAAGAAACCGGCCAGCAGAAAGAACAGCTCCAGGCGGAAGGCGTGACTGATGGTGGCGAAGGCCGCGACGGCCATGCTGGTCGAAACATCCTGCACCGGCCAGCCGATGAATACGGGCATGTAGGAGAGGCCGGCGTGAAACACCACCCCCAGCACCAGGGCGAATGCCCGAGTGGCATCGAGATAGTCGAGCCGCGCTGAACTCTGGTTGGTTGGTGAGCTCGTGGTGGAGGGGGTGGGGGTGGTCATGTTGTGGTCGAGGAGTCGTGGATTAATAGAATCCGATTTCATCTACGACGTAGGAGAACTCAGCGGGTGCTCCCCCGGCGGCAACAAGATTGATGCTCGTGACGCTGGCGAGGTTCAGCTTGGTCGGCGCTGACCACATTTGTTTCAGCGATGAAAACGGAATCTTCACTTCTTTGATACCTTCCGAGTGTCGGCCGATGGGCGCACTGGTGTGGTAGTCGAAGTTGGTGATTTCCGTGCTGCTGACCTGGACGGACAGATTGCCGGAGTGGACTTTCACCAGCAGGCGAACGCCTTTGTATTGGCTGAGATCGCGCGGGCTGCCGTCTGCGGTGAGAATGAGCGGCAGACTGACAAAGCCGGGCATACCGCGGCCGGGTTTGAGAAATCCCTTCACGGTGAGGATGCCATCGGCGATGGACTGCTCGGCTTGCGAACCGCCGCCGGCCTCTTGGTCGGTGATGATCATGCGCGGTAGACCGGAGGGTTGAACCTCGGCCACCGAGAAGTCGTCGACGGAAGCGTCAGCGGAGGTGGCTCCGGCCGACAACGGGTTGAGGAGAAGTCCGCCGACCAGCAAAGGCTGGATGAACAGGGACACGGAGGAGAGGAGGGATATGATGGATTTCATAATAGGGAGGAGGATGAGGGTTGAGTTTGGATAAGGTGAGATGGGCGCCGCTCAGGCGGCGAAGGGGAGATCGTGGGAGTGGAGAGACCGGGCCAACTCGTGGTGGTAAGTCAGTTCGCGATCGTAGTCGTGGGTGACCATCGAGAGCGTGCCTAGGATGGTGATGAGCCCGAGGGCGGGGATGGCGCCGAGTCCGGCCAGCACGAATGCGGGGATCGAGGCGATCGCGGAGAAGAAGAGAAGGGAGAGGTTCATGATAGTATGAAGGGGGGATGAGTTGTGATCGGTGGGTTGGATGCGTTGATCGGGATGAGCCCGACATGGCTTTGATTTGCAGAGGAGTGCCGCCGGGACGCAGGGAGGTGACAGGATTTCTGGAAAAAAACGCGTTTTTCTAAAAAAACGCCGGAAGGTGAAAAAAGTGCGTTTTCTTTGTCACCAATCGGGGCTTTCCGGGCACCTACGTATGAATCACTATGAAATTCGACGACGTGCTGACTGAATTAGAGACCACCCCGGACGAGGATCTCGTGCTAGCCTCCCTTGGAGGCGATCGGGAAGCCTTTGGCCAAATCGTGGAGCGCTACCAACGCCTGCTCTGCTCGCTGGCTTACTCGGCGGTAGGAAACCTCAGCGAGAGCGAAGACATCGCCCAGGAGGCGTTTCTCACCGCGTGGCAGAAGATGAGCGATCTGAAGGATCCCACCAAACTGCGGCCTTGGCTCTGTGGCATCGTGCGCTTCAAGGCGAGCCGGTCACGGCGCAAGGATTTGCGCGAACCGGTCAGCGGGGCCGAGGACATGGAAGGACTCAACGAAGTCAGTGACGATGAGCCCTCCATTCCGGATTCCACGATTCGTGAGGAGGAGCAGAGCATTCTGTGGCATGCTCTCGAGCAGGTGCCCTCCAAGTATCGCGAGCCCCTGGTGCTCTATTACCGGGAGCATCAATCCATCGAACACGTTGCGGTGGAGCTCGATCTCAAGGAAGACGCCGTGAAACAACGTCTTTCCCGCGGGCGCAAGATGCTGAAGGAACAAGCCATGGCTTTCGTAGAGGGTGCACTGACCCGATCGACTCCTGGCAAGATGTTCACCCTGGCTGTGCTCGCTTCGTTGCCGGCGCTATCACCGCCGGTGAAGGCAGCTGGAATCGGCGCCGCGGCCGCCGCAGTCGGCAAGAGCGCTGGTGGCATGGCGAAGACCACCATGTTGGCGACTGTCCTGGCCACGTTCTCCGGACTCATCAGCTCAATCATGGCGCTGCGCATGAACCTCGATCAATCGCGCACCAAACGAGAGCGTCGCCGCGTTGTCATGGTAACCGTGACTTTAGTGGGAAGTTTTTGGGCCTTCATTGGTCTCTTGTTTGGCATGGTCGGATTGGCTTCGGCGCGACCGGATTCGCTGGGATCCATCATGGTGGGCAATCAGCTGTTGATCGCGGCATTCACCGTCTCCTGGTGCTGGCTCTTCTTTTATCACATCCGCAAACAAGCGGAACTGCGGGCCGAAGAACGGGAACGCCATCCGGAGCTTTTTGCTGATCCGCGGTTTCGCAAAGGCTCCAAAGTGGCCGAATACAAAAGCCGGGCTTCGTTCCTCGGTGTGCCGCTGGTGCACGTGCGTTTCGGCATGCAGGAGGTCGGACAAAAACCGGTCTTTGGTTGGATTGCCATGGGCGATCGGGCAGTGGGTCTGTTGTTTGCCTGGGGCGGGCTCGCTGTAGGCTTCTGCGCGGTCGGCGCGGTTTCATTTGGGGTGTTCTCGTTTGGCGGCATCGCCTTCGGCCTCCTCGCGGCGGGCGCCATTGGCTACGGTTGGTGGGCCATGGGAGCGATTTCGGTGGGCGTCCATGCGATTGGTTCGCTTTCGGCTACAGCCTGGGAAACGGCCCAGGGCGGATTCTTTGTTCTCTCCAGCTACGTTGCCGCCGGAAAGCACGCGGTCGCCCCGCATGCCAATGACGCCATCGCCTGGCTCACCCTCTACAATCCCGACATGGGCCGGAACTGGCTCATCTACTGCATCGCCGTCGTCATTCTGACGCTCCTGCCCATCTCTCTCTACGCCAAAGCAGTCCGCCAGCGCTTTCGCGATGCCCCTCAACCCTCCCAAAAATCATGAATAAACCCGCAAAGAAAGCCGACCCGAGAGCCTTCGTATTCCTCGGCTGCACCATCCTTGGCGTTGGCCTGGGCCTCTGCTTCTTCCCCGAGCGACTGTTTGTCTTCATCGGCCTCGCGGTCGCCGGTCCCGGAGTGGGCCTATTGCTCGCGGCTTATTTGCCGCCAGACCGCAAGGACTGACACGGAAGCTCACCCAGCCGATGGGGGCGTGTCCTCGGCAATTCAACTAGCACTCCAGAGGCCCATGCGGTCTTGGAGGTTGGCGGGCTCATCGGCGGGGGCCGGTTTGGCCGTCGCGGCGGGGGGCTGAGGCTTCTTGCGCCGGGGCACCGAGAGCTTGGGGGGGGTGGGCGCGGCGACGTGAGCCTCGTTGGGGGTGATCGTGACCATGACCTCGCAGCCTAATACTTCGGCGTATTTTCGGAGGGTTTTGAGGGTGATTCTTCCGGCTGCCTCCGATCGCTCATAGTCTTGGACGGCGGCAATGGTGACCCCGAGCTGCTCCGCAATGTGCCGGCGGGACAGTCCCATCTCCTCCCGGATCTCCCGCAGTCGGCTAGCCGCATTAAGGGATCGGGATTCGCTAGAAATAATAGTTAAAACCTTCATGTTTGAGTTTTAGAAAGAAAGTTAAAACAATTACTTTGAGAAATGAAAGTTGAAACTATCAATTAGGGCACGGAGCACCTTTGACGCAACCGGCTCTTCACGCTCGCCAAGCCGTCAGCCTGAAACCGGACGCCCCGTCCACCTTCGTCGAGGCTTCCGCCGCCGTCGAGACTATGGCGGACAGGTCGGAGGACAAGCCGGTCCGCCCCTACCATGCCACTCTTGGTTTCCGAATTTCACTACTTGCTTATCGGTGACTGTTTCCGCGGAGAGTTTCGGTTTCGCGGTCGACCATTCGGTCTCTAGGGTCCCCGGATGCCCCCTACCTCCGCTGCCCCAGCGAAGAGCGACCGCCTCTCCTTTAAGGAAAACCTTGGCTTCGGCCTGGGTGACATGGCGTCGAACTTCTTTTTTCAGACGTTTGGTATCTTCCTGCTCTACTACTACACGGATGTGTTCGGTATCGAACCAGCGGCGGCCGGCACGATGTTTTTCCTCACCCGGTTGGTCGACGCGTTTACGGATCCCGCCATGGGGGCCATGGCTGACCGAACCAAAACGCGCTGGGGAAAATATCGGCCCTACCTGCTGTGGATGGCCATTCCCTACGGGATCTGCGGCTACCTAATCTTCGCCAATCCGGATTTGGAGGGGGCGTCCAAACTCGTCTATGCCTATGTGACTTACTCGGCGATGATGCTGATCTACACGGCGATCAATGTGCCTTATTGCGCATTGATGGGGGTGCTGAGTCCCTCGTCCAAGGCCCGCACGGTGGCGTCGTATTTTCGCTTCACCTGTGCCTTTGGCGGCGGGTTCTTAATTTCCCTGTTCGTGCGGCCCTTGGTGGAAGGTCTGGGCGGCGGCGATGAAGTGCGGGGCTTTCAGTTCACGATGGCTCTCTTCGCCTTGGCTTCAGTGCTGTTGTTTCTGGTTACATTCCTCACGACTAAGGAGCGGGTGCAGCCTCCGGCTGAACAAAAGCATAATCTCAAGGAGGAGTTGGGGGAGCTGTTCCGGAACAAACCCTGGGTGATTCTCTTCTACGGTGCGGTCGCTTCGACCACCTTTCTCGTGCTGCGCGATTCGGTCAGCATTCACTATTTCAAGTATGTGGTGGGAATTAGTGATGAGAAGTATTGGTGGATCTTCGATCAGGCTTCGCTGTTTCTCGGCGCGGCCAAACTCTCCAACGTCGCCGGGATACTTTGCATCGGCCTGTTTCTGGGGAACTTTGATAAAAAACCCCTCGCGGTGGTGCTATGCCTGATTACCGCGCTGAGTGTTTTTGCTTTCTATTTCATTCCGGCGGACCAGTTCGGCCTCATGGTGGCGGTGAACACCGTCGGCACCTTCGTGTATGGTCCCACTGCGGCGATCATTTGGTCGATGTATGGCGACGTCGCCGCCTACGGTGAATACAAGTTTGGCCGCCGTTCGACCGGGCTTGTTCACTCGGCCCAACTTTTTTCGATGAAGACGGGCAGCATGATCGCCGGCGTGCTGGGGGGAGGCTTGCTGGCCTATTTTGGATTTATCGCGAACGAAGTGCAGACGGAACGCTCGCTCCTCGGCATCACGCTCATGTTCTCGGTGATCCCGGGGATCTTTGCTTTGATCAAGGCGTGGGCGATCTGGGTCTACCCGCTCGATGCGGAGAAGATGATGGAGATCGAGCAGGGGCTGGCGGAACGGAAAACCAACAGTGTGGTCTCTTGAGCTGGGCTCTTTTTCCCAAATGGAATCCAACCATCCAGACCCCCAGATAGTTGGCGGAAAATATGCGCACTGCTCTGGGTATATGATTTGAATGTTCGGAAAATAAGTCGCGTAGCGCGAGGTATCACGCGTGAGCAGTTTGAGGCCCGAGATTTGAGCGTGAGCGCCGTTGTATAAGTCGGGCAGGGGTGCTCTCTTGGTTCCACCTCGCTCGCGATAACTACGAAATGCCTGAGCCGCGAGAAACGATGCGTCGTAGGGAAGGTCGAGTCTGACCAGCGGCCACGGATGCAGAGCTCTTTCAAGCTCCGAAACTTTCGCGAATCCAACGGCAAGTTCAGCGTAAATAATGGGATTGATGGCCAGTTCGTCAGTTTCGATGCAGCGAAGAAGCTGTGATTCGGACCAAGGTGCCCACTCCGGGTCATCCCGAAGCACGTCGATGATCACATTGGTATCGACCAGAAGCACGGTCAGTCTTCGCCTCTGGTCATACGCATCAACTCGTCGGCTGAATAGCGGGGGGCAACCGCCTTGGACTTACGAAGCGCGTTTTTGAGCTGCTTCAAACGGTCTGCGTGGGCGGGTTTGATCAAGACGCCCTCCGCCGTTTCTTCGACCACGACCTCCGACTCCGGCTTGAGGCCGTAACGCTTTCGCAAGCGCTGAGGGATGGTGACTTGGCCTTTAACCGTCAGTTTCATACGTAATACTTTTAAGAAAAAGTATTACCGAGTCAATCGGCGTCTTGTTTGGCCGAGATGGTCCTAGGCGTCGTAGTCTAGGTAGGGGCCGAGCCAACGCTCTGCTTCAGCTACGTCGCGGCCGGCGCGTTTGGCGTAGTCTTTGACCTGGTCCTTACCGAGTTTACCGACGGCGAAGTATTTTGAATCGGCGTGGTTGCAGTAGAAGCCGCTGACGCTGCTTGCCGGATACATGGCGTTGGATTCGGTGAGCTGGATGCCGGT
>CAKZMS010000756.1 GCA_937128785.1 uncultured Opitutaceae bacterium
GCCATGCCTGACTTCGAGAAAATCCGCGATCAGCGGGTGGACCTCATTCTGGTAACCCACTGCCATTTGGATCATATCGGCAGTCTGCCGGTCGCGATGAGGTATTTTCCGGATGCGCCGGTTATGATGTCCACCTCCAGTCGGTTGATCATCGAGCGCATGCTCCACAACTCATCCAACGTGATGATGAAGCAAAAGGCCGATCAGGATATTCCGGAGTATCCGTTGTTTACCCACGATGAGATTGATCGCTGTGCCTCGCGGATCATGGGGGTGCCTTTTGGCCTGAAAAAGACCATCACCGGCCTGAGGGCTTCGGAGGAAATCGAAGTGATCCTCCACCCTGCCGGACACGTGGTTGGGGCGGCGGCAATCGAAGTGCGTCACAAACATCGGGGGATATTTTTCACCGGAGATACGCTCTTTGACGATTTGCGCACCCTGCCCGGAGCCCGATTCCCCATGGGGCACTTTGATACCGTGGTCACTGAAACTACCCGGGGTCTGACCGAACGACCGGCCAACCAAACCCGCGCGAGTGAGGTCAGTCGCCTCATCAAATCGATCAACGATACCATCAACCGCTGCGGGTCTTTCCTCCTGCCCGTCTTTGCCTTGGGTCGCATGCAGGAGATCCTCACCATCCTGCACGATGCTCGTCGCTTCGGACAACTGGTGGAGTGCCCTATCATCGGCTCGGGCCTGGGTTTGGGTCTGTGCTACTATTTTGATGATGTTCGGCGCCACACGCCGCACGTGCATTTCCATCGCTCCATCCTCAAGGAGTTGGGGTTAAAGTCCCTGCCCCGCAAGGTGGCGCCCGGTAAAGATCCCCAGCGGAACGGTCTGTTCATTGTGAGCTCCGGCATGCTCGTTGAGAATACCCCCAGCTATGCCCTCGCCTCGGGCCTTCTCGGCCACCACCGCAATACCATCGGATTCGTGGGGTATTGCGATCCGGATACCCCGGGGGGCAAGTTGATGACCACCAAGGAGGGCGAGGATTTTCTCTTCGAGACGGTGCATGTCCGCGCCCGCGTGCAGGCCCGCATCGAAAAGTTTGAACTGAGCGGACACGCCGAGCGGGAAGAACTGCTGGAATTCGCCCTCCAAGCCGATCCCCGCGCCATCGTTTTAACCCACGGGGATCCCGCATCCCGCGATTGGTTTGCCGCCCAAATCGCCGAGCGAGCCAGCAATGTGAAGGTACTCGATCCGACCCCGGGCGAAACCTACCAAGTTTGACGCTCCCGAGGTCTTCTACCAAGGCAAACGCTCCACCCCATCGGGACGGTCAACCGAGTAGAGCAAGGCCGAAGGTTCGAACAGACCAGGGGCGAAATCCAGATCGAGCGCGGCCGCCGTGACTTTGAACCGCACTTTGTCACGCGTCTGCTCATCGCGAACGTCGATCGTTTTGACGATCCATTGATCACCGAGTTTTTTAAGGTCCAAAACCGAGAGCTTTCGCACGGGAGTTTCGTCCGCTCCTAAAAACACGGCTTGCATCAACGCGGAAAATTTCGCGTCCAAGTGAAGACGGACACCATGAATATCCGGGTGCGCCTCGGCAAAATCGGCCGGAGGATACATCAGAAAGGCCTGCACCGCCCGGCCCCGCACCTGATCGGTGCCCTCGTAGACGAAGTCGTTCCAATGAATGAAGGGCATCTGCAGCTCAAACATGGACAGCCCGGTGCCGCCAATCGGATCCAGCAGGGTTTCCGCCGTCTGCTCCTTAACCATGGGCTCGGGCAAGGTATCGATCCAGCGCCAGGATTGTGGTTTGGGGCCATTGTGCCCGAGTAACCGATCTACCAACACATCCGCTGCATTGCGGAGCTCAGTGCGAAAAGCCGGTCCGCTGACTTGATGGGTTCCCCACATTTGACCGGAAACGACGGATCGCTTCCCGGTGCGGGGTAAAATTTGCAATTCAAACTCCAGATAATAGTCGCCGGGCAGACCCAGGCTCCGGAATTGGGCCATGATCTCGTGTCCCCGTTCCGGATCGGGCGGAGTATTGCTCAGATACCGCGGCTTCAGCCGGTTCCCCTTGTGCTGAGCATCCGCGATATTGGCCGAAAGGAGTAATCCCGCCAAAAAAAGACAGACCGCTCCAGCGGTCTGTCTAAAAAAAGGATGACGGAGTCGCGGCATGCGCTCCATGACTCGGGGACTAGGGCTGAGGTTCCGTCGCGGCGGCCGGTTCTTCGGTCGTAGCGGTGGTGTCGAGCTCGGGAGCGATGATGGCCGGAGCTTCGCCGGCTTCCATGGCATCCTCCGTCGCCGGAGCGAAGTTGGGCATGGTCGTGTCGGCCGGGACATCGATCGTCGGCAGGGCCGATCCCGCCGCTTCGGCAGCGCTGTTACGGACGTGAATGTGGCCCAAATACAGCAGGAGGCTGAGCACAAAAAATGCGATCGCAGAGTTGATCGTGGCCTTGGTTAGGACATTGCCGGTGTCG
>CAKZMS010000757.1 GCA_937128785.1 uncultured Opitutaceae bacterium
GATGGTGCCCATGCCCATGTCCTTGTCGTATTTGCGAGCGAAGGTGATGATGAGCGGGAAATACGCCATCCGCGGCGTGATGATGTTGGTGACACTGTCGCCCACCCGGTAGGCCGCTTGCACCAGTTCGGGCGAGAAACCCAGCAGCATGAACATGGGTACGAAGATGGGGGCGATCAGCGCCCACTTGGCCGAAGCGCTACCCACCACCATGTTGATGATGGCGGCCAGAATCACCAAACCGATCATCATGGGGATGGGCCACTGATCGAGGCCGATGGCCTGCAGGGCGCCGGCTCCTTTGACCGCGAAAATCAGGCCGAGGTTGGTCCAGTTGAAGAACGCAATGAACTGGGACGCGAAGAAGGCCAGCACCAGATAGGCGCCAAGGGTGCCCATGGCATCGTTCATTGCCCCGACGATGTCCTTGTCCGACTTGATCGTCTTCGCCCCGATTCCGTAGGCGAACCCGCTGCCGAATCCCAAAACGAAAAGAAAAGGCACCAGGTAACTGAAGGGCAGAGCGCGCATCACGTCGTCCGGGTAAGCCGGATTGCGGAGGAAGCCATCCGCCGGCATGACCCCCCATACGATGATCACCGCGGAAATGATAAAAAATACCGCGGTGTAGATCAGTCCGCGTTTTTCTTCGGCGCCCAGCGGAGTCAAGGGTTCGGGCTCCACGTTACCGCCGTAATTGCCCAGCCGTGGTTCCACCACTCGATGGGTCACCCACGTGCCCACGAACGTGACGATGAAGGTGGAGATGAAAATGAAGTAGTAGTTCGCGAGACCGGTGACGGAGTAGTCGGGATCGATCAGATTGGCCGCCTCGGTGGTCAGTCCCGCGAGAATGACGTCGATGGCGCTGATGAGCAGATTGGCCGAGAAACCTCCGGAAACGCCGGCGAAGCCCGCCGCCAGCCCGGCCAGGGGATGCCGGCCCACCGCATGAAAAATGGTGGCCGCCAGCGGAATCAACAGCACGTAGCCGACATCCGCGCCGAGATTCGACATGACGCCGGCGAAGACGACGATCGGGGTCACCCAACTGCGGGGAGTCGATAGCACCAGCGCCCGGACCGCCGCGCCGATCAGCCCCGTGCGTTCCGCCACCGCGATGCCCAGTAGGCAGACGATCACGACGCCGAGCGGGTGGAAGTTCACAAAGACGTGCACCATCTCCTGCACGATTTTCTGGAAGCCGGCCAGGTTCAGCAGGCTGACCGCCGCGATGGTTTCCCCGGTGGCAGGGTGCTCGACGGCCAGTCCGACGGCTTGAGCGAGTCCGGAAGCCAGCAGGACCGCGCCGGCGAGGATGGCAAAGAGGGTCGCGGGTTCGGGCAGGGCGTTACCCGCGCGCTCAACGATGCTCAGAGTCCGGGCCAGCAGGCGGGGTGGTTGCGAATCGGGCATCCGACCAACCAAACGCCCGATCCCGGAAGGGCGAGAATTTCCCGCGGGCTAATCGTTTCTCAGAAGGTTGAAAGGGCGTGGGCGCTTTCGACGATGATCCAGGTCACGCAGGCCGTCACGACGATGGCGGCGGCGAATTTGGTCCACTTTTGACGCCGCAACCGCAGGTCGTGGTGGTCAACATGGCGTCGGGCGGTGCAATCCGTGGCCGAGAAAAAGCTGACAAACTGGGGGTTGCGGATGGGGGTCGTGCCGTGTCGCGAATCGTCAATCACCCCGAGTTGAATCGGAGGTCGTCGAAATATGCGGCGGAGACTTCTCATAGCGTAGTTGAACCATGGATATTTTTGAGTCGTTTTCTCAAGGGGAAACTCGCAGTTTGCGCGGGTTTGACGCGTTTTTAGCGACCACCGTTATCAGTTCTCATGCACCATTTTTCATACCACGGCTCCAATCTACACTGCGAAGATGTAGATCTCACTGAAATCGCCGGGCTCTACGGCTCGCCGACCTACGTCTACAGCGCGGCAACGATCACCGACAACGTCACGCGATTGCAGGCCAGTCTGTCCGGACTGGATCTGAAGATCTGCTACGCCATGAAGGCCAATTCCTCGCTGGCCCTCCTGCGGCTGTTTTCCCAGCTCGGCACGGGTTTTGACTTGGTGAGCGGTGGCGAGATTCGCCGGGTGTTGGCTGCCGGAGCGGACGTGAAGTCGAGTGTCTTCGCCGGCGTGGGGAAGTCTGAGGCCGAGATCGAGCTCGCTTTGCAGAACGAGGTCTTCGCCTTTCACGTGGAAAGTGAACCCGAGCTCATTCGGATCAACCACGTGGCCGGTCGACTTGGCGTGGTCGCTCCCATCGCCATTCGGATCAATCCGGACGTCGATGCCAAGACGCACGCCAAGATCACCACCGGCAAGAGTGACAACAAGTTTGGCATCCCCATGAGTGTTGCCGCCGCTGGGTATGAAGCCGCCGCGAAGTTGCCCAACATCCGGGTGGCGGGCGTGCAGATGCACATCGGTTCGCAGCTCACCTCGATCGGCCCGTTCCGCGAGGCGGTAGAGAAGGTGGTGCCGTTCGTGGCCGAACTGCAGAAAGCCCACGATTTGGACTACTTCTCCATTGGGGGTGGTATCGGCATCATTTACGAAGATGCCTTGGCCAGCGGATCACAGGATTGGTGGGACGGCTTCTCCGACGAAGATCGGCCGCTGACCCCCGAATCCTACGGTGCCGTGCTGCAACCGCTTCTCGCGCCGCTTGGGATCAAGGTATTGCTGGAGCCGGGACGCTTCCTCGTCGGCAACGCCGGGGTGATGCTGTCTCGAATCGAATACCTCAAGCGGGGGGCCAGTAAGAATTTCCTCGTGGTCGATGCGGCGATGAACGACCTCGCCCGTCCGTCGATGTATGACAGCTATCACGAGATTGTGCCGGTGGAGCGAGACACGTCGCGTGCGGCCATCGTGACCGATGTGGTGGGGCCGATCTGCGAGACGGGTGACTGCTTCGCCAAGAGCCGGGAAATTCAATCGGTGGGGGAGGGCGAACTCGTTGCCTTCATGTCCGCCGGGGCCTACGGCTTTACCATGGCCAGCAATTACAACACGCGCGGTCGCGCCGCCGAAGTGCTGGTCAAAGGCAGTGCCTTCGAGTTGGTTCACCAGCGCGAGACCTTCGAGCAACAAATCGCCGGAGAATCGATCCCCGCGTTTCTCGCCTGAACCGACCGATGCAATGACCGCGCCCCGCGCAAAAATCACGCCTCACACCATCCGCCAGCGGAAGGGTGGCGATCCCATCGTGGCCATCACCGCCTACGATGCGATTATGGCGCACTACGCGGATGCCGCGGGAGTGGATATTATTCTGGTGGGTGATTCGGTCGGAAATACGGCGCTGGGTCTCGAAAGCACCGTGCCGGTGACGCTGGATGTGATCGTGCATCATACTGCGGCTGTGGTTCGCACGAAACCGCGTGCTCTCGTGGTAGCCGATGTGCCCTTCGCGGAGGCACACTACGACTTTGATCAGGTGCTGCGCTCCTGCCAGAGACTGCTGCAGGAGGCCGGAGCGGATGCCGTTAAAATTGAAGGCGGCGAATCCTTGGCGCCCACCATTGCCCGGTTGGTGGAAGCGGGTGTGCCCGTTTGGGGGCATACCGGTCTGAAACCTCAGCAGGTGAAGCAACTCGGCCGCTACAAAAAATACGGGTTGAACGCCAAGGAGACCGATCAATTGGTCGTCGACGCTCACGCTTTGGCCGACGCGGGTTGTTTTTCCCTGCTGCTTGAAATGGTGAAGCCGGAGGCGACCCGTGCGGTGGTCGATGCCGTCGATATCCCGGTGGTGGGGATCGGTGCGGGCGCGGACTGCGGCGGACAGATCTTGGTCTTCACCGATGTGCTGGGTCTCACCCCGGGTTATGTGCCGGGTTTCGCCCAGAAATTTGCCGACGCCGGAAAGCTTTTCGCAAGAGGGCTCGAAGAATATGCACAAGCCGTTCGAAGCCGGGAGTTTCCGAAGTCAGATTAGGATATTTCGATTTTGAGATTAACCCCTTCGATTGGGGGTAAATACGTAGAGTTTTAGGGTGGAGGCCCTAGGTGCTTGTGCGGATGATAGTTCCCCTCCCTCGACTCAGTTCATGTTCCTGCTCCGTCTCACCGCCTCCATTTTGATGCTCGCCGCTGCGCTTCCGCTCTCGGCGAACGAGATGGAAAACCGGCTCGAACTCACGCAGGAAGAGTGCGACTGGATCATGAGTAACCCGGTGATTCGCGTGGGTATGGATGAAGGCTATCCTCCGGCAAACTTCTGGGACGAGTTCGGGGTGGTGCGTGGTATCGACGCCGATTTTCTGGCGGCCATCTCGGAACTCACCGGATTGCAGTTTGAGTTTGTGCGCATGGATTCCTGGCCCGAAACGGTCGAGGCAGTCCGGAACCGGGAAATCGACATGGTCACCTGTCTGACCCTCTCTGAGGCTCGGGAGGAGTATTTGGCGTTTACCGAAGTCTATTATGATTTCCCCATCGCGATCATCACCCGATCCGACGAGGACTTTCTGTCGACGCCCAGCGCGGTGCGCGGTCAACAAGTTGCGGTGCCGGAGGGATTCGTGACCCACGAGGTCATGGAGTCCATCGGTTGGGAGGTCGAAGTCATGCGGGTTCCCACCATCACGGATGCCTATCTGGCGGTGTCTACCGGACAGTGTTATGCAACCGTGGCGAACTTGGGTAATGCCAGCTACCTTATCCCGCGTCTGGGTATCACCAACCTGAAGATCTCCGGAGTGATGCCGGAGTTCACGCGATCACGGTTTGCGGTGCGCAAGGACTGGGCGATTCTCGCGGGCATCATCGACAAATATTTTGCCTCTCTGTCGGAAGTGGAACGCTCCGCTGTGGTTGAAAGGTGGGTTCGACTCGATGTCGCCCAGCCGTTTAATTGGGGCTTGGCGCTGCGGGTATTTGCCGGGGTTGCATTGTTTGGCGGCGGAATTTTTCTGGCGGTCCTTTGGCGCAATCGCCAACTCCGGCAACAATTGGCCGAACGGGAGCGCTATCAATCGGCACTGGAGGAGGCGCACGAACGCGTGAGCCGATTGAATGAAGAGAAATCTGATCTGCTGCATATGGTGGCTCACGACATGCGTGGGCCACTGATGACCTTCCAAACCGGAGTGGGCTTGATGCAGCACCGGTTGAACAAGGCCGAAGATTCGGAAACGGGTGTCGTGCTCTCGCGGATGGATCGGCAAACCGAGGCGATGCAGACTCTGGTCGACGGACTGTTGGATGTAGAGGCCATCGAAAACGGCAGCCGCCGTCTCACCAAGCAGTCGATTGATTTCAGAGCGCTGGTGGAGCAGGTTATCGAAGGCTCTCAGGAGCAGGCTCAGCGCAAGGAGATTCAAGTCGAGTGGTCCGCCCCGGTGGGTAAGATGAAAATTGTCGGTGATATGGTGGCGGTGCGCCAAATCTTGGAGAACCTCGTGAGCAATGCGCTGAAGTATTCGCCCATCGGCGGTCGCATCGCGCTTCGTTTGGTTGAAACCAACGGGTCCCTCCAGTTCGAGATTCAGGACAATGGCCCCGGAATCAGTCCGGAAGAGTTTTCCCAGCTGTTCGTGAAATTCAGTCGCCTCAGTGCCCGGCCGACGGACGGTGAAAGTTCGCACGGTCTGGGACTCTATATCGTGAAGGCTTTGGTCAAATCGATGGACGGCAAGGTTTGGTGTGAGAGTCAGCTCGGCAAGGGTTCGACCTTCCTGGTTACGTTGCCGCGCGACGAGTCCTGACACGATTTGTCCTTGCGCCCTCGGGATCGGAGTGGGCTCACTGGGTCATGAATTTTGCGGTTATCGGTGCGGGCGCCTGGGGCACGGCCATGGCGGTCCACTTATCCAAACTGGGGCACACCGTGACCCTGGTGCCGCGCCGCTTCGAGCAGGCTCTGCAGCTTTCGTCCGCTCGAGAGAATCCTGACTACCTGCCCGGAATTACCCTGCCCCCCAGTATGCAGATTGGGCACGAGCTTGTTCCGGTGATGATGGAAGCGGAAGTGGTGTTGTTGGCTTGTCCGGCCCAGGCCCTGCGTGAAACCGCCTCACGGCTGAAGGATTCGTTGGCGCTGGCCACGGAATTGAAGCTCGTGATCAGTTTAGCCAAAGGATTGGAGCTCGGTACCCACGATCGACCTTCGCAGGTCATCCACTCGGTGCTGCCGGATACTCCGGTAGGATGTCTGACCGGCCCCACCAACGCGGGCGAAGTGGGGCAGGGTCTGCCCGCCGCCATGGTGTTGGCGGCTAAAGGTGAAGATGAATTATTGGCACGGGTGCAGAGCCAGATCAGTGGACCGTCGCTCCGGGTTTACACCAGCTCGGATCTGATCGGGGCCGAGGTCGGCGGCTGCCTCAAAAATATCTACGCGATCGGTGCGGGCATTTGTGACGGTCTCAAACTCGGCGATAACACCAAGGCGGCGATGCTCACCCGGGCCCTGGCTGAGATGGTGAGAGTGGGCGCGGGTCTCGGGGCGCAGGCGGAGACGTTTTACGGTTTGAGCGGATTTGGTGACCTGGTCGCGACCTGCCATGGCGGGTGGAGTCGCAATCGCCAGTTTGGCGAAAAGCTCGGGCAGGGTGCTTCCATCGATGAGCTCATGTCCGGCCGTATCACCGTGGTCGAGGGCTACAAGACCACGGAGTCCTTCCACGAATTGTGCCGCGATAGGAAGATCGAGGCACCGATCATGAACGAGATCTACCAAACGCTATTTGCGGACAAGTCCCCCGCACTCGCTTTGCAGGATCTGATGCTCCGCGAATTGAAGCGCGAATAAGTGCCTCTCGAATCCTCGGTTTAAGCACGCGGGTGGACGGTAGCCCGTTTGACCAAAACGAACGCCAAGACGCCGGCGACCGCCACCAGCACCAGGCCGGCGAGCAGTTCCCCGTAGATCAGTCGGCCTATCCCGAACAGCAGGCTGTAAACCGTCGCGATGCCCATCACCGTATCTAAAATCTGAGGCGCCAGCGAGTCGGCGGACGGCAGCGGATCGGTGATCCGTTTGAGCACCCGGGTCCAACCGGGACCACCCGGTCTGACCTTGCGATAAAACGACTCCAGCACCTCGGGGGAAGTCGCCGGCGAAAGCAAGGCGACGGTCACCCACACCAACGTGGTCAGGCCGACGCCCGTCAGGAGCTCCTGCCACCACGCGAGGTCGAAGTCGAGCACACGGAACCCAATCGCGATCACGAAGGAGGAAATCATCGCCGCGATCTCGGCGGAGGCGTTGATCCGCCACCAATACCAGCGCAGCAGGAAAAGCAATCCGGTGCCGGCCCCGACCTGTAACAGGATCTTGAACGTGTCCAAGGCACTGCGCAGCTGGAGCGCCAGCCACCCGGCAACGACCATCATCAGCACCGTCGAGATTCGTCCCGCCCGCACCAGTTGTTTCTCACTGGCTGCCGGATTCACGAAACGCTTGTAGAAATCGTTGACCACGTAAAACGAACCGCCGTTGGTCTGCGTCGAGATGGTGGACATGTAGGCGGCGATAAGCGACGCGATCACCAGGCCCAACCAACCGGAAGGCAGGAACGTCAACATGGCAGGGTAGGCCAAGTCGTGCCCCAGCATGTCGGGATCCACGTGGGGGAACGCGACCTGAATACTCTCCAGCGTCGGGAATACCACCAACGAGGCCAGGGCCACCAGGATCCAGGGCCATGGGCGCAGCCCGTAGTGGGCGAAATTAAAAAACAATACGGCCCCGGTGGCGTGTTGCTCGTTCTTGGCCGCGAGCATGCGTTGGGCGACATAGCCACCTCCGCCGGGCTCCGCGCCGGGATACCACACGCTCCACCACTGCACCAGCAGTGGGATTATGAGCAACGTCACCCACGCGTTCATACTCTGTTCGGTCAAAGCTCCCGAAGCCGTCCGTTCGACCTCGGGCAGAAAGCTCAGTTTTCCTTCCAGGTTGGGATGCTCGAGCAGCGCCGAGAGTGATCCGATCTCGGCGTGATTGATCGCGAAATAGGCGGCCGCAACCGACCCGATCATGGCCATGCCGAACAGCAGAAAGTCGGTGAACACGACGCTGCGGAAACCACCGATCGAAGAAAAGATCCCCGTCGCGATCAGGGCCCAGAGGATGGACTGCAACGGACTCAAGCCGAGGATCACCCCGCCAATCTTGATCGCGGCCAGAGACACCGCCGCCATCACCATGATGTTGAAGAGTAATCCCAAATAGAGCGCTCGAAATCCCCGCAAGAACGCGGCGCTCTTGCCGCTGTAACGCAGTTCGTAGAATTCGATGTCTGTCATCACCTCGGACCGGCGCCACAGTTTTGCATACCAGAACACGGTCACCATGCCGGAGATCAGAAACGCCCACCAAGCCCAGTTGCCCGCCACGCCGTTTTGGCGGACGATGTCCGTCACCAGATTGGGCGTATCGGTCGAGAACGTGGTCGCGACCATGGAAAACCCCAGCAGCCACCACGGCATTTTGCGGCCACCGAGAAAGAACTGACTGGAATCCTTGCCGGAAATCCGTCCGGCGGCGACGCCAATGGCGATGACGACCACAAAGTAAACAGCGATGATGGTCCAATCCAGAGTCTCAAGTTGCATGGTAGGGGTAGGGGGCGAGAGTGACTGTCGTGACCGATGGGGGGAGTATGGCCACCTCTTGGGGCCTGATTAGTTCAGGAGGTGGGCGATGAGGGTGGAACCAGAATAATCATCGAAACGCAAAACATGAGCGGTAGCGCCATGTCACCAGGTGCGCTGTCGAATCAGCGTTTCGATGTCAGCCTCAAATCCGTATGATTCGGCGATGAAGTGAAACTCCATGGCCACTGCCTCACGGGCTACGGTTTCGAAGTCCGAGTTTTGAGTCACGAATCTACCCGACAGGGCGTTGAAATTTCGAGTGGCTTGATCGGTCAGCGCGTAGAGCTCATCGAGGGTTTGAGGAGGCGTGGACTCGATCGCCCGGCATAGATTCAGCAACTCTGCTTCGCCGTCGCGCACGAGGTTGTTGGGGTAAAAATCATCGGCATACATCCCGGCCAAAAAATCATGCGAAAGCACGATGGGGTTGGTGATCCCGTTGCGCGAGGCTTCGGCAGTGGGGTCTCCCGGGGACTTCGACCTGAAGAGAATGGCCGCAAGCACCACTATCCCCGCCATGATCCAGCCGATAAACTCCAGTCTGGTCATCGCGGTTGCCTTTGGAGGGAAGGGAGCAGGGTGGCGGTTTCCAGCCTATCGGTTCCCAGAAATTCGTTACCTGGTATTTTATACCACCCGCGCTCCTGCGGAATACGCAGCGAACCCAATTCGACTTCACCCCGCAACGTGATGATCTCTCCCTTGGTCTTTTCCTCGTCCCCATAGAATTCGTATTGGCGCATGCGGCCGGACTCGCGATCGATGTGAAAGAACCAATGGTCCTTTTCGTAGTTCACCCGGATCACGTCGCAAGCCGCCCCGTCGATGACAGAGGATCCCACTTGCGGATCAAAGGTGGTGCCCGGGTCGCGGAGTTTCATCGGCAGGCCCCAGAGGTAGAGGAAGTAGTTACGGATCCCCAAGCCGCGCTCCGCGTCCTTGCCGCCTTTCACGACCACACACTTATCGCCGGTGATCTCGTAGGTTTCCTTGCCGGAGAAATCGATGTGCATGTAGGTGCGGCGATTATCCAGTCGCATTACTGATTGGGTATCCGTGCCGTCCGGTCGGGATTCCGCGAAACGAAATTCCGCCGCGAGGGTGGGCCAGAGTCCGTTAGGGTCGTGGTAAGCCAGGGCCTTGGCCAGAATACCCTCAGGGGTGCTGGCTGCGCCGACCGAAACGCCCAGAGCGAAGGCGGCCAAGATCAGGCGGATCATTTCCCTAGCCATCGGTGGTCTTCGAGGCAGCAGTGAACTGTCGCGGGGTGCGGATGTTTTCCACAATCTCTTGCACCTCAGTCGGCGGCTCCGGGGTGAAGCGCATTACGATTTGGGCGACGATGAAGTTGAGGATCATGCCAATGGTGCCGATGCCTTCCGGAGAGATGCCGAACAACCAGTGTTCCGTGCTGTTCTTATCCGGGACCACGAACTTGAAGTAAATGATGTAGGAGGCGGTGAAGATGATGCCTATGAGCATGCCGGCGACCGCGCCCTCGCGGTTCATCTTCTTTTGGAAGATCCCCATGAGGATGGCAGGGAAGAACGAAGCCGCGGCCAGACCGAAGGCAAATGCCACCACCTGCGCGACGAAACCCGGAGGATTGATACCAAAGTAAGCCGCGACCGTCACAGCCGCCGCCGCTCCGATGCGGGCGCAAAGCAGCTCTCCTTTTTCGGAGATGTCGGGTTTCAGGCAGCGTTTGACCAGATCGTGGGCGAACGCAGTGGAGATGACCAAAAGCAGCCCAGCCGCGGTCGAGAGTGCCGCCGCCAACCCACCGGCTGCCACCAAGCCCACCACCCAGTTGGGCAGTTGGGCGATCTCCGGATTGGCCAAGACCATGATGTCGCGATTCACGGTCAGCTCATTTCCTGCCCAGCCCGCCTCTCGCGCTTTGGCCTGAAACTGGGGATCCGTATTGGCATCGTTGTAATACTGGATGAGCCCGTCGCCATTCTTGTCTTCAAAAGCGACGAGTCCGGTGATCTCCCACTTTTTGAACCAATCGGGGATTTCGGCATAGCTCGCCTGATCGACGGTGTTGATTAGGTTGGTGCGAGCGAAGGCCGCGACCGCCGGGGCGGTGGTGTAGAGGATGGCGATGAACAGCAACGCCCAGAATGCCGAGATCCGCGCGCCGGTCACGTTGGGCACGGTGTAAAAACGCACAATGACGTGGGGCAGCCCGGCGGTGCCGACCATCAGCGCCATCGTGATGGCGGCGACGTCGATGGCAGGTTTCACGCCGCTGGTGTAGGCGGCGAAGCCGAGATCGACGTGGAGGTTGTCGAGTTTATCGAGCAGGTATTCGCCGGAGCCGTCCGTCATCGTGCCGCCGAAGCCGAGCTGCGGAATTGGGGTCCCGGTCATCATCACCGCGAGGAAGATGGCTGGCACGAGGAAGGCGAAAATCAGCACGCAGTATTGGGCGACCTGCGTGTAGGTGATGCCCTTCATGCCGCCGAGCACGGCGTAGAAGAAAACGATACCGGTGCCGATCAGCACACCCTGGGTGAGGGGCACCTCGAGAAAGCGGGAAAAGACGATACCGACGCCCTGCATCTGCCCGGCGACATAGGTGAACGAAACGACGATCGCGCAGAGCACCGCGACGATACGCGCCACTTGAGAGTAATAACGATCCCCCACAAAATCCGGCACCGTAAACTTGCCGAACTTGCGCAAGTAAGGCGCGAGCAATAGCGCCAACAACACGTAGCCGCCCGTCCAGCCCATGAGGTAGACGCCACCGTCCCGACCGGCGAACGAGATAATACCGGCCATCGAAATGAACGAGGCGGCGCTCATCCAGTCGGCGGCCGTGGCCATGCCGTTGTGGATCGGTTTCACGCCACCGCCGGAAACGTAGAACTCCTTGGTGGAGCCGGCGCGGGAGCGATAGGCGATATAGAGATAGAGCGCGAACGTGAGTCCGACGATGAGATAGGTCCAAGTTTGAACGGACATGGGCAGGGTAGAGGCGGGAAAGAGAAAGATTTTGAGCGGGACGAAATCAGTCCTCGTGGACGTCGAATTCGCGATCGAGTTTGTTCATGCGCCAGACGTAGTAGGCGATGATGCCCACAAACACGTAGATCGATCCCTGCTGGGCCATCCAGAATCCCAGCTTGAAGCCGGCGAATTCTACTTGGTCGAGGGTGTCGGCCAGGAAGATGCCGCAGCCGAATGATACGAAGGCCCAGATAACGAGCAGGGTAGCGAGAAGCCGAAGGTTGGCGCGCCAGTGAGCCCGGCGGTTTTCAGGGGTAGCCATGGCCGGGATTGCAGGGGGGCGGATTGCTGCGGTCAATCGCCGAGTCGCTTGGCGCGTTGAACGTTGGCAAACCCCGACGAGCCTGCCCTGCTCAATCGCAATGGATTCTCGTATGCTCGAACGCGCCCGCCGCCTCCTGTGCCAGTTGCAGGAAACCATCCGTGATGAGCTCATGGCGGCCCGCACCCGACAGTCCCGCAAGTTCGCCCGCGTTGCCGCGGAGACCGCTGCCGATACCATCTATCACATCGATCGCATTTCTGAAGATGCGCTCGTTGATTGGCTGGAACGACACTGGCCCAAAAACTGGCCAGTCGAGCTGATCATGGAGGGGCTGGAAACCGAAATGACCTTCCCGCGCGGCACGCCATTGCCGGCAACCCAATGGAAACTCATCATCGATCCGATCGATGGCACGCGCGGTTTGATGCACGACAAGCGTAGTGCGTGGGCCATGGCGGGACTCGCGCCGCAACGCGGCAAACGCAATCACCTCGGCGACATCGTGGTTTCCGCCATGACGGAGTTACCCATCACCAAACAATGGCGCTCCGACCAATTCAGCACGGTGCGTGGCTCGGGGAAGTTGGTCGCCACCTCCTTTGATGTCTTCTCGGGAAAAAGAAAACGCCTGCGCGTGAGTCCATCGACCACGACTAGTTTTCATCATGGGTTTGCCACGGTCTCCCATTTCTTTCCCGCGGCGAAAGAATGGTTGTCGAAGTTTGAAGAAGATATGTGGCGCGCATTGGGCGAACTCAAACCCGGGGCCGAGCCGCCGCCCATCTTTGAGGATCAGTATATTTCGTGCGGGGGACAGATTGCGGAGATCCTGTTGGGGCACGACCTCATGGTGATCGATGTGCGACCGGAAGCGTTTCGCGAACTGGGCCTGCGCGATGCCGCTCTGAGCAGCCACCCTTACGATCTATGTTGCGAGCTGCTTCTGCGTGAGGCGGGGGGAGTGGTGGAGCGCCCTCTTGGTGGACGCTTGCGGGATCCTCTCGATACCACTTCAGCCGTAAGCTGGGTGGCGTTTGCGAATCCCAAACTGGCTCGCCGCGTGCGTCCGGTGCTCCGGCGTCTGCTGAAGAGCTAACGGGCCAGAGTGGCGGCGACGAGTTGGGCATCGCGCTGGGGATCCCGGACGTAGACCACCGCGCCATCGAGCAAGGTGATCTCTCGCTCGAGCTCCTTAAATACACGATAGACGTCTTCAATGACCGCCCCTTGGGGGCCTTCGCCGTCATGGGCCACCCGACTGCTTTCCTTCACGTGGTGGGTTTTCGTATAGATCCAAACTTCGCGTTGCTTTCCCGAAGACGTGGTGATGGCGGATTGGCTGTCTGGTTTGCCAAACGCGATGGTCACCAGCTCGGCTGAATCACCTTTGCGAATATCTCCCTGCACAATGCGGTCCTGGTCCGCTGGAGTGAGCGAGGCGTAGGCGGCATGATACGTGTTGATCCTACGGTCAATGGATTCGCAGCCCAGTGAC
Source organism: uncultured Opitutaceae bacterium (assembly GCA_937128785.1). Taxonomy (GTDB): domain Bacteria; phylum Verrucomicrobiota; class Verrucomicrobiia; order Opitutales; family Opitutaceae; genus Actomonas. The sequence goes on from CAKZMS010000757.1 coordinate 13,403, forward strand.
GCCAAAACAACGGCGGTCATCAAGGCCACGATGGGGAATTTCGTAACCTGCATGACACCTATGTGTAACATGAATGACACAAACGGAAAGAGCAATTAAGCGACTTCGCGAAATGTAACATAGGTTACGGCGCTCGATGTTATGCGTAACCAAAAATCGGATACGAAGGACCACGCGAGGGCAGTCTAGTTGGGGTCGACTGTGGTTTCGCGGGTAGGGGCGGGCATGGACTCCATCACCGCATCGAGGGTTTCGGCCTCAGCCGCGGGATTCCGCAAGTTGACGACTTTGCCATCGAGAAACGTCACCTGGGCCAAAACAAAATCGATCACCTTGTAATCGTGCACCACGGGGACCGTGCCATAAACGGGAGGCTGCGTGCGGCTTCCTGTCCTCATGTGGTGTTGGCCATGGTAGGTCCACACGGTGCGTTCCCGGCCGCTGGCGGTGATGATGGACTCTTCCTTGTCGGGCTTTCCGTAAGCGATCCGCACCATTTCCGGAGAGTCGCCGATTTTGGCGATGCGATTGCGCAAGCGCTCCTGATCTTCCGCGCTGAGTTCGTGGAAAACATCGTGGTTTTCCTCAATCCGATCATCCACTGATTTGCAGCCTGCTCCCATCAGTCCGAGGACCAAAAGTCCGGCGCCCGCGATGCGGCTGAAACCGAAACGTGCGTAGGTCGAAGATAGCGTGGGGGCGAGCCGGTGGAACATGGCGTTGAGCGGATGGGTCAATGATACCGTTCGCCTCCGACATTGAAGCCGTCCCGGAAGTTCCGCGAACCTTGGTTTTACGCGGGCGATGGACCCGTGGCTTGAATCGCCGTCAGATTCAGCTAGCAAACCCTCATGTCCACTTCGGCTGCAGCCTCCACCTCATCGGCTCTGTCCCTCTTGGGCGTATTTCTGCGTTTGGGGTGCACGTGCTTTGGTGGCCCCGTGGCGCATCTGGGGTTTTTCCGCACTGAATTCGTGGACAAACGCCAGTGGATGAGTGACGCGGAGTATGCCGATCTCGTGGCGCTCTGTCAGTTCCTGCCAGGTCCGGCCAGTAGTCAGGTAGGTTATGCGATTGGGCTACGGCGGGGCGGTTTCCTGGGGGGCTTGGCGGCGTGGGTGGGGTTTACGCTGCCATCCGCTGTGCTGATGATCGGATTCGCTCTGGGCTTGGCCTCGATGGGATCGGTGGCCGATGCCGGCTGGGTGGTGGGCCTCAAACTGGTAGCGGTCGGCGTGGTGGCCCATGCTCTCTGGGGCATGGGGACCAAGTTGTGCCCGGATTGGCAGCGGGCCCTGATCGGCGGGGTGACCTGTGGCGTATTGTTGATGTCCACCGGACCGGGCTGGCAGGTAATTGTAATTTTGAGCGGTGCGTTGGTGGGACGATTTTGGTTCGAGGGTGCCCCGGGGGGCGCGCCGGAGAAGCCCGCTGAATCGAATAGCCGCTCAAGCTGGCCGTGGTTGGTGGTCTTTTTCTTGGGTCTCGTGGGGTTGCCTATTGTGGCTCTGAACACCTCCGGTGGGCTGGCCGTGATTGATGGGTTCTATCGCGCCGGGTCG
>CAKZMS010000758.1 GCA_937128785.1 uncultured Opitutaceae bacterium
ATCACTTATTTGGATCATCAATTGGGCCGGTTCCTGGACTACCTCGACGAACGGGGATGGCGGGATGACACCCTGGTGGTCTTTGCCAGTGACAACGGTCCAGTAACGGAATCATGGATACATTGGGGGGAGGGGAATGCCGACGGCAGCACGGGAGGAGGTCGGGCGCGGAAGCACTTTCTGTATGAAGGCGGTATCCGGGTTCCCGCCATGATGCGTTGGCCGGGAAGGATTCCCGCCGGGACTTCCGCCAGTGTGACCGTGGGCATGGATCTGTTTGTGACCCTCGCTCGTATCGGCGGCGCGGAGGTGCCGACGGACCGGACGATCGATGGCATCGATTTACAGCCCTTGTTTGCAGGTGAGAAGCTGGAGCGAACTGAGCCTCTGGTCTGGGCCCTTCCGTCGCCGGACGGCAAAGAATTCGCTTACCGCGACGGGGACTGGAAATTGCTGCTCTCGCCGGCGGGGGCTCCACTGGCGCTCTATCATCTCGGCCGAGACCCCTTGGAGATGGTTGATCAGCTCGCCGCCGAGCCGGAGCGGGTAGCGCGGATGCAGCAAGGGTTCGATTCGTGGTGGCAGGGGCTACCGAGCGCGTCGCGTCAGGCGGCACCCTGATCTTGCGGATGCCGGGTGGTGCGGTTGAATCGCGGGATGTCGTTACCCCGTCTGATCTTTGGCTGTTTAAGTTTTGGTTTGGGAGCAGTGGCGATTCCCGCAAGTGCGGAGCGCCCCAACATCGTGCTGATTCTGGCTGATGACCTCGGCTATTCCGACCTCGGCAGCTATGGTGGCGAAATTGAAACCCCGGTGCTGGATGGACTCGCGGCGAGTGGACTCCGGTTTACCCAATTCTACAATACCGGGCGCTGTTGGCCCACCCGGGCGGTGCTGATGACCGGATATTACGCGCAGCAAGTCGGTATAGATCCGCGGATCGGTCCCGAATGGCCCAGCTGGTTGACCCTCTTGGGGCCGCAACTTAATGCCGCGGGATATCGTTCCTACACCAGCGGCAAGTGGCATCTGAAGCATCCTTCAGCGCATGAGAACGCGGGATTTACGCGATCTTATCAGCTGCGTGATCATGACCGTTTTTTCAGTCCGGAGCGCCATTGGGAAGATGGAGAAAAACTCCCGGTCACCCCCCGCGATGCGGGCGTCTACACCACCCGGGATATTGCCAAACGTGCCGTCAGCTACCTGCAGGAGCACGATGCGCAAACCGAGGATACGCCGTTTTTTCTCTACCTGGCCTTCACCGCGCCTCATTTCCCGCTGCACGCCCTGCCGGAGGATATCGCGAAATACGAGCAACGCTATGATGTTGGTTGGGAAGCCCTCCGGGAAGAGCGGCTCGACCGGCTCCGGGAATTGGGCATCTACGACGGTGAACTCGCCGATCGCCGGGCCGACTTGATTGCGCCTTGGAGCCTGAGTCAGGCCGAGCTGGAGGAACAGATTGATCCGGGGGAACTGGGCACCGCGCTACCCTGGGCGGATTTAGATGCCGCGCAACGCGAGTTTCAGGCCGGCAAGATGGCGGTGCATGCGGCCATGGTGGATCGCATGGACCAGGAGATCGGCCGCGTGATGGATCAGGTGGCGGCGATGGGAGAGACTGAAAATACGATTGTGATTTTCCTGTCCGACAACGGAGCCACGGCCGAACAGATCAATCGGGGCGATCGTCACGTGCCCGGAGCGGTCTCGGGCA
>CAKZMS010000759.1 GCA_937128785.1 uncultured Opitutaceae bacterium
CTCAATCAGGCCTCATCAATTCAAAATCCCTTCGAGACTACCCATAAATACAGAAAATTGGATTAAATCGCCTAAAACCTTCATATTCGGGTCAATTCTCCCATGTTTTTCGCATTTTTTAGTCAATTTCGATCAAAACCTTAATTTACACCTTTGCCAATATATCTCCAATGAAGCTATCCCAATAAATGGGGTCATGTCGTTACATGTTAATTTTTTGGCCTAAAAAACGACCCAGAATATAACGTTTTTCACAGGTGATCTATGAAAGAAGCGGAGTTTTTTAACATGTAACGACATGACCCCTTAGGATCGGAGGCGTCGGATTAGGGTCACGGCATTGGCTAGGAGGTAGATTCCTCCCATTACGAGGAGGCAGGCTTGGCCGAGGGCGTTGTAGGTGCGGTAAATTCGTTGGCGAGACCAGCCCCAGCCATCGCGGAGCTTGTTCATGTCCCCGCCTTCATCACCTTCGCCGTGAATCATGGTGCCCCAAGGAATCTCCTCCAATCCCACGTAAACATCCCGCCAAAAGGTGTAGCTTTCGATGAAGCAAGCCGCGCCCATAAACAGGAACAGGTAGCGGCAGGTGCCCCAGCGGAATTTTTCGGGGAGATTCACGAAGAACAACGCGACCATCAGCGCACTGAGATAAAACTCTCCCCCGACCCCAGCGAAATCGATCCACATTTCGACCTGCCAGTCCTCCATCCGCCAAGTCATCCACCACTGGGCTGCCGCCGCCACCGGCGCGATGATGAGCGGCCAGATGCGCCGTTCCTTCCAGCCAGCCACAAAAAACACCCCCAAGAGAAACAAGACGCCCCAATAGACAAAATCCTCGCGGGCCGGGGAAATACTCGTCCAACCCAGGGGCAATGGCAGCGCCTTGTATCCGCTCATCCAAGCCACCGTCGCATGGCCAAATTCATGGATCCAGATGTAGAACGCCCGCAGCATGAACTGGATCGGCGAGACATTCACCAACCAGGCCAAGCCGATCACGAGTGGTGGAGCCAGCAACGTGATCCAAGGGCTGTAGAAATTTCGCGGATCCCAATCCGACGGAATTTCTCCGTAATACGCTTCCTCCCCTTCGGCCGCCAAGGCCTCAAAGTCTCGCTCGGCTTTAATCTCGTGGGCCGACTCTCGGCTCTGACGAGCGGTCGCCTGCTCTCGGGCCTGCACGATAGGACTCAGGCTATCGAACGCCTCCTTGAATGCCGCCACGCCCTCGAGGTCTCCTGCCTGCCGGGCCGCGAACGCTTTGCGCATATGCGCTCGTTCCAAATCCGTGGCCGAGACGTCAGGCGAAACGCCAAGCCGGTCGCAAAATTCCTGTTGCTTGGCTTCGTCCATCGGACGCGATCCAACACCAGCGCTTTCCCGGCGCCAAGCCCGCGGAAACGTTTGACCGATTATTAACGCCCCCTCCGCCCTGCTCAAGGTTGACTACTCTCGCTCTCGGAATGCCTGACCCCCACAGTCAACTTTCCGTTTTTACCCCATGTCGATCCGATCCTACCTATCCCAACTCTGCCTTATGTGCGCCTCGCTCGCCCTGACCGGCCAAACTTCCTTCGCTCAGCCCATTGGAGTATTCGCCTACAGCGGCGACGTGGGCGAACCTGCCATCGCCGGATCCGTTTCCTACCACGATGCGGATCAATCGTATCGCATGTCCGGCGCCGGCGCGAATCTGTGGTTCGGCGAGGATGAGTTTCAATTCGCCTGGAACCAGATGGAGGGCGATTTCATCGTGCGCGCCCGCCTGGAGTTCATCGGCGAGGGCGTCGACCCCCACCGCAAGGCCGGATGGATGGTCCGCGCCGATCTGGATACCGGCTCCGTCTACGCCGATGGCTGCGTGCACGGAGACGGCCTCACGTCCTTGCAATACCGCCCCGTCAAGGATGGCGATACCGACCAGATCGAACTCGAAAATCTGCTCAACGGCACCTATCCCGACGTCATCCAAGTAGAGCGTCGCGGCACAAAAATCATCTTCTCCGCCGCCCGCTACGGCGATCCCTTCAAATCGGTCGAGCTCGATAACATCGATCTGCCCGACCGGGTTCACGTCGGGCTGTTTCTCTGCTCCCACAATGCCGAGGTCGTCGAGCAGGCGATCTTCCGCGACGTCCGCATCATCAAACCGGCCGCTCCCGACTTCCGGCCTTACAACGACTATATCGGCGCCGCGATGGAGATCCTCGATGTCCACACCGGCGAGTTGCGCTCCATCCTCCAAAGCAACGAACCTTTCGAGGCCCCCAACTGGACGCATGACGGCCAAAAACTGATCGTCAATGTGTCCGGCTCCGGCCGGAACCGCGGCATTCTGCGCACCATCGACCTGGAAACCGGCGAAATGGCCCAACTCCCCACCGGTGACGCGGTGCAAAATAACAACGACCACGTGCTCTCCTTCGACGGAACCCAGCTCGCCATCTCCAACCACGAAGGCGAAGACCGGACCTCGACGATCTACACGCTACCCGTCACCGGCTCAGACGCACCGACCCAAGTCACCAGAACCGAATGGGGGCACTCCTTTCTCCACGGCTGGTCGCCCGATGCGACCAAGCTCATCTACACGGCCCAGCGCAACGACCAATGGGACATCTACCACGC
>CAKZMS010000760.1 GCA_937128785.1 uncultured Opitutaceae bacterium
GATCGCCGACAGTAGGTTATCGATAATGCTGGGGTCCTCGGTCAGCGGGATGACGGTGTGAGCAGAGCCAGCGTAGGTGATCAAGCTGGCCGGCGCGACGCCGCGCACCGCGAGCAGGTCGGAGATTTTCTGCTTGGCCCGCTCCAGCCGACTCGGTTGCACATCGGTCGTTTCCATGGTGGCCGAGACGTCGAGTGCGATCACGAGCGCCGCCTCATCTTTGAACAGCGAATCACTGGCTTGCCGCCAACTCGGTCCGGCGGCGGCGATGACGGCGATCAGCCCGAGCAGCATCGCCAGGTGTTGCGGCGAAAACGTGCGCGACTCCGATCCGCTGATGAGCAGGTGCCTCAGCAAATCCGGAGCGATGATGCCTTCCCAGCGCGACTGCGTGCGCTGACGCCGTCGCTGCATCACCCAGCCCAACGCCAACGGAATAAGTCCCAACAACCACCACGGTCGCAGGAAGTGAAAGTTGTCGAGGTGCGTCCAATCAAGCATGGCTCGCGGCGGGTTGGGATCGGCGACGGAGACCGAGGATCAGGTGAGCCAACACCTGCAAGAGCGTCACCGCGACGAGCGCCATGATCGGGTAGTGATGCAGCGTGTGGCGGGGACGAAAACTCAGGGTGTCGAACGCCTCGGGTTCGAGCTCGTCGATCGCCGTATAGGCATCGGCCAAACCTTCGCGATCGGAGGCGATGAAGGTGGCGCCGCCGGTGACGTCGGAGGCGGCCTCGAGGGCTTCAAGGTCGAGGGCCTCATTGCCCTCCGTCTCGGGATCGCCGATGGCGACGTTGTAGATCGTAATGTCTTTTTGGCGGGCGATCTTGGCGGCCTCGATGGGTGGCACGCGGCTGCCGGTATCGTTCCCGTCGGAGAGCACGATCAGCATGCGGTTTTCCACGTCGCTGGTCTCAAACATCTTGATCGCGAGACCCATGGCATCACCCATCATGGTGCTCTGCCCGGCCATCGCGACTTGGGTTTCGTCGAGGAGCTGAAGCCACGTGCGATGATCGTCGGTGAACGGCACCTGCAGATAGGGAGCACTGCCGAAAACGATGAGCCCCAAGCGGTCGTGTTCGCGCGCGGCGACGAATTCGGTGAGCACTTGTTTCACGGCCGTCAGACGGTCAATGCGTTCACCTTCCGGCGTGACAAAATCGGTCTCGGCCATGGAGCCGGACAGGTCGACGGCGATCATGAGATCGCGGGCGGATTGCGTCTGCTCGATCGGGTCCTCCAACCAGATAGGTTTGGCCAGGCTGGTGACGACCAGCAGCCAGGCGATGAGTAGCCAGACTTGTTGGCTGAGCACGCGACGAAGGACGACCGAACCGGGCCCGGGCTTTTGGCCGGTGACCGTAATCAGTCGTTCAAAAAACGGTGCGCGCACGGAGTCGCGCGATGTCCGATACGGCGGCAAAAACCGATACGCCAGCCACGGCAGGGGCAGGAGGAGAAAAACCCAGGGAAACGACCAGCTAAGCATGGCTCAAATGACGAATGACGAATGACGAATGACGAAGGGCTGCACGGAGATCGGGAAACAAAACTAATTCGTTGATTCTGGGGCGGGCAGGGGGTGTTGCTCGATCCAGGTGGCGCAGGCGTTGAAGAGGTGTTCGCTTTGGCCGTGCGGCCAGCGGTCCTTGGGCAGGTAGTCGATCTCTAGGAGGGCTTCGCCGAAGGATGCGGTGGGTACCTTCGTTGAAAGAAACTCCAGCCATTCCTGGCCAAACAGGGACGCCACTTGCTCGCGGCCGTAGGCTTGCATGGCGGTGGCCTTCAGCAGCACGGGGAGTGGGCCAATGTCGTTCGCGGTGCGTAGGCGATTCAGCTCGGCCAATGCCTCGCGTCGGTAGCGATTGCGGCGGTGGTGCTGCACGGCTCGCCACGTGCCGGTGATCGCGATGATGGCTACGAGACCGATCGGCCACCACCACGCCGCGGTGGCGGGAAAAAGGGAGATCGGGTCGATCACGGGCACCTCGATGGCATCGCGCAGGGTGTAGTTGCCCCAGGCGGGCGGTGGGGTCCACGGCACGCTCATCGGGTCCCCTCGAGTTTGCCGATGGCGCTGCGGATTTGCGGGCCGACTTCGGCGGCCGTGTGAATGGGAATGACGGGGACGCCGAGATGCTGCAGTTCGGTTTCGATCGTCGCCACGGACTCGTCAAACGACGTGGCAAATTTATCCCCCAGTTGGTTGGCGTCGACTTCCAGTTGGCTCTCGCCATCGGACACCACAAACGAACGCCCAGTCGGGAGCTCTCGCTCCAACGGATCGGAGATGTGCACCGCGATCAGGTCGTTGTGGCGGGTGAGGCGGCGGAGTCGTTTGGCGGCGTCGGCGGACCAGCCGGCGAAGTCACTCACGAGCACGATCAGATAATCGTGGGGGCAGAGCTGCTCGGTTTGCTGCAGCACGTTGGCCAACGAAAGATCGGCCGTCTTACGCTCTGCGGGTGGTTCGACCAAGGCGGCGTTGAAGCGCTGGATCTGGCCGAGCCATTGCATGACGCAACGTTCGCTGCGTTCCGGACGAGTTGAGGCGGTGGTCGTTTCGTTGAACACCAATCCGCCGATACGATCGGCGACGCCGAGCACGCGCCAGGAGGCGAGGGCGGCGACCTCGGCGGCGGCGACGGATTTCATCTTCAGTCGGCTGCCGAAAAACATCGAGCTGCGCTGGTCGACCACCACAAAACACGGCCGGTCGCGCTCTTCGGTGTAGACGCGCACGTGCGGTTTACCGGTGCGGTTGGTGACTTTCCAGTCGATCGTGCGCACGTCATCGCCGATGCGGTAGTGGCGTAGCTCCTCAAAGTCCAAACCGCGGCCGCGGATGCGGGACGCGTGTTTGCCGGAAAGCAGACTGCGAATGGGCTGACGCGGCAGAAACGAAAACCCGCGCGCCTGCGACCGCAGCCGCATGAGCGCGGGCAACGTGGTGGTGACGTTGGCAGCCGTATCAGACATTAAGATACAGAGGCGGGTGAAACTGTCGGGCATAAAGCCCGACCCACATTGCAAATGTGGCCGGTCTGATGGTGTGGGTCGGGCTTTACGCCCGACAACGTTAGCAGGATGGTCTTCACTTCTCTCAAGGCGTGAGAAAACGGAGAGGAGATTCAGATAGCCGACTCTAGGCGACAGCGACTTGGGTGATGATCTCGTCGATGACTTGATCGGGTCCGACCCCGTCGGCGGTGGCGTCGTAGGACAGGATCAAACGGTGACGCAGCACGGCGTGAACGACGGAGCGGACGTCGTCGGGCGTGGCGTGATCGCGTCCGGCCAACCAGGCCTTGGCCCGGGTGGCTTTGTCGAGGCCGATGGTGGCGCGGGGACTGGAGCCTGTCTCCAGCCACCCCCCGAGCTTATCGCCGAAGCGGGATGGCTCACGGGTGGCGATGACGAGATCCACGAGGTAGCGCTCCACGCTGTCGGACAGATGGACGTGGTGCATCTCTTGGCGGGCAGCGAACACCGCAGCTTGGTCAATGGGATCATCCACCGAAGCCGGCGCGGACTCTTCGCCGCGCACGAGTTTCATGATGCCCAGCTCGGCTTCGGCGCCGGGGTAGTCGACGTTGATTTTGAAGAGGAAGCGGTCCATCTGCGCCTCGGGCAGCGGGTAGGTGCCTTCCTGCTCGATGGGGTTCTGGGTGGCGAGGACCATGAACAGGTCCGGCAGCTTGCGGGTGGTGCCAGCCGCGGTGACTTGGCGCTCCTCCATGGCCTCAAGCAGGGCTGACTGCACCTTGGCGGGCGCGCGGTTGATTTCGTCGGCCAAGATGAGGTTGTTGAAGATCGGGCCGGGGGAGAAATCGAGCTGCTGCTTGCCGTCGATCTCGTGGTAGATTTCGGAACCGGTGACGTCGGACGGGAGCAGGTCGGGCGTGAACTGAATGCGGCCGAGGTCGGCCTTCAGCGCGCGGGCGAGGGAGCGAATAGACCGGGTCTTGGCGGTGCCCGGCAGGCCCTCGAGGAGGACGTTGCCGTTGCAGAGCAGACCGAGGATCAGGGTCTCGACTACATGCTCTTGGCCGATGACAGATTTTGAGACAAGTTCGTGGAGAGATTTGAGTTGGTCGTGGGCAGAAGGCATGACGTTGAAAACGATTGGCGAGGGATCGAAAAATGCAACCGACTTGCCCTGCCCGAAACTACGTAGAACCAAAGTTTAACTCGGAGGAAGCCCCCGACCTTGTTGCGAGGGGGATTATCGATTGGCCGGGAAGTCTCCGCCGCGGCGAAGCTGTTCCGCGAAGCCTCGCAGGCCGGGGTTGTTGGGGGCGCGGGCGAGCGCTCGCTCCGCCGCCGCAACGGCCGCAGCGCGATCGCCGGTCCGCAGGTGAATGGTCGCGGCGGCGTAGGCCGCGTCGGGTGAACCGGGCATGTTTGTCTCCGCCTGAGTGAGCGCCCGGAGGGCGGAGGCCAATTTTTCCTGGCCTGCGTAGGCGAGGCCGAGGTTATACCACGCGCGGCCGAAGTCCGGCGCATTGGCGACGGTCATCTCCAAGTATTTGATCACGCCGGCGGTGTCACCGGTTTCGGCGAGGATGAGGGCGAGTTCGTAGGCGTATTCCGAGCCGGTCGGCTCCAGCTCGATGGCTCGGGTGATTTCGGCGATGGCCTCGGGGGTCTTGCCGGCGGCATGTAGCACGCGGCCCAGCAGGTGGTGGCTGTAGGCGGCCGGATCCCATGCGTTGGCGATCCGGATCCAGCGCTCGGCTTCGGCGTAGTCGCGGCGGGCGAGGGCTTGTTGTCCCCGGCGCACGGCACCTGCGGGTTGATCGCTGTTGACGGTAAGCCACTGTTCCTGCGCGGCGGCGAGGTCGGTCGATAAATCGGCCCCGGCGGGATCAACCCAAGCGGCTTC
>CAKZMS010000761.1 GCA_937128785.1 uncultured Opitutaceae bacterium
CAGCGAGATGGCGGCACTGGTGTTGTCCTGAATGAAATCGTAGATGCGGATCACATTCGGATGCGTGAGATCCAGACTCCGCCGCGTCTCCCGCTTGAGATCCTTGATGGCCTGTTTATCCGCCGCGACGACTTCGGGCAGGAACTTCAGGGCCACGTTGCGTTCGAGATCATCATCCCGGGCCAGCCAGACAATGCCCATACCTCCCCGACCAAGAATCTTCTCCAGCGTATAGCGGGAGAATACTTTTTGACCCCGCGCGTGTCCGCGGGTCGTGCTACCGGAGGCCAAATCGTCTGACATGGACAGAAAAGTTGAGGGAAGTTGAGGCGAATGCCGGTGAACCAACCGACGGATCAGATTCAGGAAAGGCAGGGATCATGCCAAGCGCCCGCTTCGCCACGAAATTGCAATAAGCTGACTGGCACGGGTTATGCCTTGGGGAATTGACCATGGGTCCCAAAAATCCACTCTTATTTTTCGATCCCCTCTCACCATGCCTTTCCGCCGAATTCTGTTGCTCCTCACTCTGATCCTGCCGGTCAAACTGTTGGCCCAAGGCGTTAATTTCGATGGTGACTGGTTGGGCACGGTAACCGTGAAAGACCAAGGGTCTCTGCAGATGCGCTTCGTGATCAAGGACGGTAAGTATCAACAATTCTACTACAACGAAGGCGAGTGGTCTCCCGCCGGATCCCGTCCGATGGAATACTACCGGGAATACGGGGACATTGCCATGTTGGGCTGGATCAACAGCGGCGGTATATGGACCGAGAACCAGTCTTACTCCCTCACTTGGGTCGACGCAAATACGGTGCAGATCCTCTGGGCCCGTCATGTCACGAATCGCAGCCCCGGGGAAAACGGCGACTCCTGGAACATCATTGGTTCCGGCGAACTGAAACGACAGAACTAGCCCGCGGGCTGTTTCACGAGGGCGAGGCGAAAGCCGAGGAAATTACTTTTAAAGTCAGAGGCCCCATGGCTGCGGGCCGCCGAACGGCTGTAGCGGGCGGCGTGATACCAGGAGCCTCCGCGATAGACGCGATCCCCGCTACCGGAATCCCGGACCCACGGATCAACCGTCGCTCGCGGATCGTAAGGCTTAAACGCATCACGACACCATTCCCAAACGTTGCCGTGCATGTCGTAAAGCCCCCAGGCGTTGGGCTCGAAGTTTCCGACCGGCATCGTGCTCGCAATGGGACTGTTCCGGCGATTGAAGGCGGCGACATTGCCGTCCTCCGAACTGCCGGGAGCATTCTCAAAATTGGCCAATCCTTCGCCCGGACCATTACCCCACGGATAGGCTGAGGTGCTGCCTGCCCGCGCCGCATATTCCCATTCCGCCTCCGTGGGCAGGGCGTAAGCATACCCTTCCGGCAGGCGACCCGCCTCGGCTTCGCGCTCATTCAACCGGGCGATGAAACGCTCCGCGTCGGTATAGGACACATTTTCAACCGGCGCCTGATCGCCCAGCCCCGGGAAGGCGCTGGGGTTGTTGCCCATGAGCTGGTTCCATTGCCCTTGGGTGACTTCGCTCTCCCCCATCCAGTAGCTGTCGCTGATCGTAACGTCTCGCTGCACTTCGTTTTCCCGCCGGCCAGATTCGCCGTCAGGCGAGCCCATGCCAAAGGAGCCTTCGGCGATTTCCACCATGGTAATTTCCAGATCCGGCACGGTAAACTGTGCCTCGAATTGAAAAGCGGCTCTCGCCTCGACCCGGGCTGCGAGCGTGGCTTCATCGGAGAGCCGAGCTTGGCGTTCCTGGCGCGCCATGCGCTGCCAGATTTCCTCCCGGATCAAAGCCACCCGAAAGCCCACATCCTTGTCCCGAAAGTCCGGGTCATCGAAATCCCGATAAGCGGCCCTTACCTGTCGGGCGATACTGAACCAAGACCCTCCGCGATGAACCCGGGCCAAGCCCTCCGTGGCCCCGATCGCGTCTTCTAAAACGCCGGTGTCGAATTCGTCATAGCGATCGAACGTCCATTCGGATACGTTGCCGAGCATATCGTGGAGTCCCCAGGGGTTGGCTTCTTTGGTCGCGACATTTCGAGGACCGGCCCGGGAATGATCATACTGTTTCTCCCGCCAAATACTCGAGCCCCAGCCCCCTCCACCGTAATCTTGCCCGCTGTTGCCGCCATACCAGGCGATATCATCCAGCACCGGGGCATTGTTGGTGCCGAGTAATTCATAGGTTCCGTTATAGGTTGCCTCCGCCCGACCGGCGCGGGCGGCGTATTCCCATTGCAGCTCGGTTGGAAGGGCGTATCGGAACCCATCCGGCAGCCGCCCGGCGGCCGCTTCACGAGAATTGAGCGCATCCACAAAGGCCCTGGCCTGGCGCCAGCTAACGAAGTGAACCGGCAAGTCGTCGCCTGAAGTGCGCACAATTTCCGAAATCTCAGATTCCGCGGGATCGTAATTCCACCGTTCCGCCAAAGTCAGGTTGTCTTCCCCAAAATTGATCAGGACATCACTGGCGACCGCTTCTTCGCCCAGACTTAGGATACCCTCCCCCATCAGCTCCCGCCATTGGCCAATAGTCACTTCCGTGCGCCCCAACCAGTAAGGCTCGGAGATTACGGCTTGGGTCTGTGGCTCATCCGAATAACGACCGTCTTCGGTCTCTGGGGAACCCATAATAAATGCTCCTGCGGCAATGGGCATGATTTCGATCCCCAAGTCAGGAATGGTCCATGCCTGCCCCTCGACGGGTCGATCCGGGGTAACCGCTCCGGTGGTCGCTGACAATGCGGGGTCCAACGATGGATCAGACGATGCGGTCGAAAGGACATCCGGTTCAGGGTTGAGGCCCAAGGCGGCTTGGGTTTCCGCCAGCACCGCAGCGCGCTCCTCGGCGGCCTTCGCCTCCAGTTCCTCCAGTAACTCGGCCGCAATTCTCTTCGTTTCGAGGTAGTCGCGATAGGCGGGCACTCCGACCAAGGCAACCAACAGCACCGCAGCCAATGCGGCCCCCACCAAGCCGATCACGAGTCCCTCCTTCCCCTTTTTCGCCGAAGTGACGGGCGGTGTTGCAGGAGGAGGCGACGCCGATGCGTCTGTCTTGGGACGGGCGGTCGGAACCTCCGGCGCGACCGGCGTAACGGGTTGAGGAGAAGTCGCGGGTGGCGCGGTGCCGGGGTCGGCCGTCGGTTGGCTGGGCTGACTCGGCTGCGAGGGAGCCCCCGTCGAGGCCGACGGGCTTCCCGTCGGTCGAATGGTGGACCGCGCCGACCGTCCGATCTTTGTCCCGGTCAGGCGTTCCAACACTTCGGCCACGGACGACGGACGATCCTCCCGCTCCTTCGACAAGCAGGCAGCAATGACTTCTTCCCAGACCGCGGGAATCTCGTCTCCCGCCGCCTCGAGCTGCGCCCGCCGTGCCGCCATGGTCGGGGGCTGCTTGTTCATGACCTGCATCATGACGTTGCCACTATAAAACGGGGGCTTGCTGGTCAGCAGTTCAAACAGAGTCGCGCCCAACGCGTAGATGTCGTCCAACGG
>CAKZMS010000762.1 GCA_937128785.1 uncultured Opitutaceae bacterium
GCACGGTGGATATGCTGGCCGAACTCCTGCCTCAGCACGGCTTAAAAATGGTCTCCGCCTACATGAACAGTGAACTGCACAATGCCGCAAAGGCCGCGGCCAGCGTGGATCACGTCATGGCGGTTGCCGCTTACGCGAAGGCCAAACTCGGCACCAACATCATCGTCACCAACCCCAGTCCCATTAGCTGGGGCGGACCCGAGAACAAAAGCGACGACGAGATTCGCACCCAAGCCAAGGCGCTCGACCGGCTCGGGGCCGGACTGCGCGCCGAAGGCATTACCCTCGCCTACCACAATCACGATTCCGAGCTCCGGATGGGAGCGCGTGAATTTCATCACATGTTGGTCGCAACCGATCCCGACAACGTGAAATTCTGCCTCGATTCGCATTGGGTCTTCCGGGGATGCGGCGACTCTTCGGTCGCGTTGTTTGACGCGGTCGAACTCTACGCGGATCGGGTGGTGGAGCTACATCTGCGCCAATCGACGGGAGGCAAATGGAACGAAGCCTTCGCCGCCGAAGGCGACATTGATTACCAACGGATCTTCGACGTGCTGGCCGCGAAAGGATCCACCCCTTTGCTCGTCATGGAGCAGGCGGTGGAAGACGGCTCGCCCAGCGAACACGACGCCCTGAGCGCTCACCGCGCTTCCTTCGAGGCATTGCGCGGGATGATCGGATAGTCAGTCGGGCAAGCACCAGCCGCTGGGAACGCCGAGCTCCGGCTCGGCATGGCGGCGCTTTGCCCTACCCACCGGGGCCGAGCTCGGGCTCGGCGTTCCCGGACTTGCTCCGCGCGGCCACGCCAACCACCTTTGGACTCGGTTCAAGACCCCTAAAACCCCCAACCCCATCTACCCCATGAAACCTCTCTTGCTTGGTTCCTTACTCGCCGCCATCGCCTTCTTTTTCTGGGGCTTCATTTTCTACTCCGTCACCGGTCTTCCAGAGAAAGTGCTCAAACAACCGGCGGGGGATGTCGGTCCGGTCCTCAATGAGACGTTCCCGGAGAGCGGCACCTATTTCGTCCCCGGTATGGGCAACATGGAGGAGGCCCAGGAACTGATGGCCCGCGGGCCAGTCGCCATGGTCCACCTGCACCGCGAGGGCCTCCGGCCTATGGATCCGATGTTGATGCTGGGCGGCTTTTTACACGGCTGGGGCTACGCGTTGCTGCTGGGTCTGCTGCTCCCACAGATCTGCAAGAAAAGCGGCTACGGCGCCCGCATCGGTTTCGTCACGCTGGTCGGAGCAACCGGCGCATTCTGCGCCCGCATCGGCGATACCATCTGGTGGCACAAGTCCTTGGACTGGCAGGTGACCGAGGTCGCCTATACCACGATCGGTGCCGCGGTCATTGGCGCGGTGTTGGCTCGGTTCATCACCTCGCCGGTTAAAAACTGATCGCATCGAACGCTTTAAGAAATCCCGCCTCCAGAATTGCGGAGGGTGATTTCATGTGAACCATTCTCGGCTATGCCACGTTTCAGCCGTCCTACGTTCCTCGCATTCATGCTGATGTTCGGGTTTGTCCTCGCCCGGGCTCAGGTCCCTGAACCTCTCTCCGGCGACTTCGACTGGGTGCAACTCAAAAGCGGTGAATGGCTCAAGGGTGAGATCAAGGAACTGCAGGACGACAGTTTCACGTTCGAAAGCGATATTCTCGACACCTTGGAGAGCGACTGGGAGGACGTCGAAGAACGCCACTCCAAGGAAACCAATATGTTGGGCATGAACGATGGCAGCACCGCGATCGGGTCCCTCGTCATCGACGCCGAGACGGTCACCGTATCCAATCAGGCGGGGTCCAAGGAAATCAAGCGGACTGAACTCCGCTCCATTATTCCGGGCGGTCGCAAGGAGATCGATTTCTGGGACATGAAGGTCAACTTGGGTGGCACGGCCCGTCGCGGCAATGTGGAGCAAACCGATGTCACCACTTCGATTTCGATTGTGCGACGGACTCCCGCGACCCGCCTGCGATTCAACTACGATGGCACCCAATCCAATGTTTCGGGTACCGAAACGGCCAACTCCACCCGAATCGCCAGTTCGTTTGACTACTACATGACCCCGCGATTGTTCGCCCAGATTCCATCCATCGAATACACGCGGGACCGCTTCCAGAACATTGAACACCGCATCATCCCCGGTGTGGGTATTGGTTATGACTTCATCGACAAGGGGCCGGTCCAGTGGGACCTCTCCAGCGGTCTCGGTTATCAATACACCGAATTTACGTCGGTCGAACCCGGTGAACCGACCACCGAGGAAACCGCGACTCTTTTCCTCGGTTCAGTGGTGGATTGGGAGGCGACTGACTATCTCGACATCATCTACGCCCACACGATCAACATGCCCATACCTGACAGCGAGAACTTCATCTCGAATGCCAATCTTGAGCTGTCCATTGAACTCACCGGTCGGCTGGATCTTGATTTCAACTTCATCTGGGACTACGTCAACAATCCCACGACCGACGGTGGCGGAGCCACGCCCGAGCAAAGCGATTTCCGTTCCACCATTTCCCTCGGCTGGGAACTCTGAGCGGGGGGCTAGGCACAGAGCCAGAAGTCCTTTCCCTCCACCCGGCCTTGTTGGGTGAATAGCGCGCGTAGTTTCTTCCGTGCACCGCGATTTCCGACGTAAGCCAGCACCACGACGCGGTCGGGCGCGGGAAGTTGACCGGGACTGACCACGGGGCGTCCGTTGATTGACTGACCGATTTTGCGCGGCGCGACATCCGCGTACCCAACGGGCACCACACCATGTCGCTCCAACCCACCGGCCCGTTGTCGGGTCGGCCGCCCCGACCCGGCAATCCATACTTCGCGACCGTTCCCGGTCCGCGCCAATTCCGTGGCGATAAACCGAGCTTTGAGGGCGTAGAATGCTTCCGGCCGATAACGGGAATCTGCCCGGGAAAGCCGACCCGGGGAGTCGTGCCAAATCAACAGGGACCGCGGGACTTTACCCATCACCACTCCGGCATCCAACCAGCGCAGCCACAATTCATAATCTTCCGGGAAATCACCGGCCCGGTAGCCGCCATGACTCTCGCTCACTTCTCGCCGCCACATCACACTGGGGTGCGCGAAAGGAGACTCCACAAATCGGGCGAGGCGGATCTGCAACGGGCTTATCTGGCCGTTCAGCCATGCCACGTGTGCGGCGTAGCCCGCCTGCGCGGAGGCATCACCGCCGAAATCCACCCCACTGCCCACCAAGCCCCAGGTCGGATTGATCTCCAACGCTTCGACTTGCTCGGCCAGGCGATCGGGATGCATTTCATCGTCGGCATCCATTCGCGCTACGAGAGGCCCCCGGGTCGCCGCCAGCCCCCAATTCAAGGCCCCGACCAGATCGGCATCGTCCATATTCAACAATCGGATACGACGATCATTCTCCGCCCGTGCCGCCGCCAGGTGCATAGTCCCGTCCGTCGCTCCGTTGTTCACCAAGAGCAATTCCCAATTACGCAGCGTCTGCGTCGCCAACGAGTCCAGCGCC
>CAKZMS010000763.1 GCA_937128785.1 uncultured Opitutaceae bacterium
ATTGCCCACTCCGCGGTGCGCACGGAAAACCCCGCCTCGGAGGGGTTGGTGTCACTGCTTGAACCCTTCATCGACACCGTCGTGGTCTGCACAATGACCGCGCTGGCGATCCTGGTGTCCGGTCAGCACTTGATCGGTGGAGCCGACGGCGTTGCACTGACGTCCAATGCCTTCCAGACGGTGATTCCCTGGTTCGACAAGGTGCTGGTGGTGGTGGTGACGCTCTTCGCTTTCTCCACGATGATTTCCTGGAGCTACTACGGAGAGCAGGCGTGGTGCTACCTCTTCGGTCAGACCGAGATCATGAAGACGATCTACAAGGTAATATTCTGTCTCTTTGTGGTGGTCGGCGCGGCTTCCTCCCTCAACGGCGTATTGAACTTTTCCGATGCGATGATTCTGGCGATGGCGTTCCCCAATATCGTGGGACTTTATTTCCTGATGCCGGTGGTGAAGAAGGAGCTGGATGACTACGTGAGCCGGATCGAATCCGGCGATATTGAGCGGCAGAATTAATTCGCCGCCCTGGATCAAGCCATGGGGCTTGGCGGAAGGAATTAGGGCCGGAGCCGTTAAATTCCTCCAGAGCGGAACCAACCGGGTTTGCCCTCGTCAATAGAGGGCACATTCCCAACATGATCCCCCGTATGCCTGTTTCCTGTTTGTCCCTGATCCGTTCCGGCTTGGCCGCCAGCGGGTGTTTGTGGGGCGGATTGATGATGACGGGCTGCCAGACAACTGCCGGCGACCCGGAATCCGAGACCACGGAAACCCCGGAGATGACCGAGGTGGGCCCTTCGCTCGAGGAATCGACCGACCTCGCCAAAGTGGTGGATGAAGCCGAGGAAAAGGCGCGCGAAGCCCGGCTCCAACTGGAGCGGGACAAGCAAGGCCTGCAGCTCGCAGCTTGGCAGCATGTCAAAGCGATCGTCGGCATGTGGGATGAGCTGCCCCCGGAATATTTTCCGGGTCTCACCACCTTGGTGGCTCAGGTCGAGGAACTCCGCCTCGAGATCGAACAAGACGACACCATCCAAGTGGGTCGCATTGATCCGCTGGATCTGACCACAAACAACCCCGCTTTTTGGCGGGCGGTGATGGAGACCAACCCGGAGGATCCCGTCGTCGACATGCTCGAGCAAATGCTCTGGGCCGCCCGCGGCGACTTTGATCGCGCCGTGTGGTTGATCGAACTCAATCGCTATGGACCGGCGCTGCCCACCAACGTGCACAAACTGATTTATTCGATGGCGGACGAAATGCAGCGGGTTCGCGCCCGCGAATCGGTCCGTCGCAACCGCCTGCTGGAAAACGTTCCCGGCGATCAGGTGGCCAAGGTCATTTCGACGGCGCGTTCCTTTCGCCCGCAGGATCCCGACTGGGCGCTAATGGCCATCGTGGTGCGCCTGCAGTTGGCCGGAATTCAACTCAACGATCTCGCCTCATCCCCGGAAGACGTGGATCGCGTCATGCGCGAGATGCAGAACGACTGGCGGTTTGTCGCCCGGGCCAACCCGATGGTGGGGGCTCAACTCTCGCCGGATCGGGAAGTGCGTGAAGCAGCCGGAGACCTCGGCGAGATGCTGGGCGATCTGGCCGAAAGTCGCGGTGCATTTGGGGGGCGTGATCTTGATCGGTTGGGTGATGCGCTTGCCGAAGTGGGGTTCTACAGCGAAGCCTTGCTGGCCAAACAACGGGCGGTGGCACTTCGCGGCTTCAGCGTGCCGTCCGACATGCAGATGTGGTGGACCTGGCTGCCCAATCTGATCGGAGAGGATGAAACCGAGGAGCTCCGGCAGGCCGCCGACTTTGGACTGATCCGGCCGGTCACGTTCTTCCAAACCGAGCTGGGCCCCGAGGGGGTCAGCATGTTGCCGCTGCATCCGATTCTGACCGACCGTAATTTGCGCCGACTGCAGGAAGTGCAGCGTCGTTTGGAGATACCCGATCAAACTGATGCCGCCACCGCGGGCGCGCTCATCACGCTCGCCGAAACGCTGGGCCATCTCGGCCGGTGGGATGAGGCCCGGGCGGCGCTGGACGAGATCCCTGCCGAATTCACTGATGCCGGAGCGCCTATGGCGGTATGGGTCGCTTTGTGGAGTGGGGACGTTGCAGGTATCGCGGAGAAGCTCGCCCCGGTAGATCAGACGACGCGCCAGGGATCGCCGGCGCTGCCTGCGTTGGTGGAGGCGGCCCAAGGGAATTGGGCGGACGGGGCCGAAGTCTTTGTTACGGCGGCGGAGTCCGCCGATTGGTCGTCGGAATACCGCACCTACTATACTTTGATGGCCTCGTCGTTCATGCGCTTGGCCGGCAACGATGATCGGGCGGACGAGTTGATTGAGCAGGCCCGGGGTCTGGCGGATGGTCACGAATGGGTCACCACGCTCGTCGCGGGGATGGCAGGCGAAAGTCCTGCGGGATCGGTGGGCGAGAATATTACGGAAATCACCGAAGCCGGGCGGGTGTGTGAGCAACGGTTTTACCGGGCCTTCCAACGCGACATCTCCGACGTGCGCCAACGCGCGTTGTTGGAGGCATGTGTGGCGACCGGGGTCGTGGACTTTGTGGAATACACCGCCTCGTTGCTCCGGCTGCGGGAATTGGATCCCGAGCGTTGGGATCCACAGACTTTACCGGAGACGGTGGATGATCCCGAATCAGAGGCAGAAGACGAAGAAGACTGGACCCGCGGGGCCGAACCCAGTTGGTCAATTCCATCATGAAAACTCCCCTCGGACGCGTTCTACTGCTCTTGGCTTCAATCGGTGCATTGATGGCGGCGGGTTGCGCCACGATGAATTCTGCTCCCGACATGGAGGCGGCTTCGACGCAAGACGTGCAGCATCAGGCCTGGGGCGAAGTGAAGGACCTGCACGCCACGTTGGAACGGCTCGATGCCGATGTGCATCCCGGGGTGGCAGGGCTCGTCGAAGACATCGCCGAGGTCATCGCCCGAGTCGAAGATCTGGCCGGACCTCATTATGATGCCATTGATCTCGAGACTTTGATTCGGACCAACCCGGACTACTGGCAGGCCATGCTGGAGTTGGCCCCCACGGATCCGACCTTGTTGGTGCTCGAGGGAATGCTGACCGCGGCAGCGGGAAAAGTGGAAGCGGCGTCCGACTTGCTCGAAATCGTGCGGGCCGGACCGTTGCCGGAAGAAGAGATGGACACCAAGTTGGTGCTGCAGCGCCGGACCATTCGTAAGTGGCAGTTGAACCCTCCGGGGTTGGATGTGGCCATGGTCTCCGGGTATCCTCCGGCGGAGCGTTGGGAGCCGACCAAGCGGGCGCAACAGGCGTATCCCGACTCGCCCACGGCGGCACTGGCAGTGCTGCGCATG
>CAKZMS010000764.1 GCA_937128785.1 uncultured Opitutaceae bacterium
ATGAAGGTAAAGCCATGCCGGAACTGATCGTGATCGATGGTGGCCAGGGCCAGCTCGGCGCCGCCCTCAAGGCCTTCTACGCCATCGACGTGGATCCGCCCGCGTTGATCGGCTTGGCCAAAAAGAACGAAACGATCATCTTCGCCGACGAGCGCTCGCCCCTGAACCTCGGACTCAAGCACCCGGGTCTCCAACTACTGCAACGCCTGCGCGACGAAGCCCATCGCTTTGCCAACACCTTCAATGCCGATCTGCGTTCCCGGAAGATCCGCGAGTCGGTGCTCGACGATTTCCCGGGGCTCGGCCCCTCCCGCCGCACCGCTCTACTCGACCACTTCAGCACGATCGAACGCTTGCGCGCCGCCAGCATCACCGCCCTCACCGACGTGCCCGGCATCGGCCCCAAATTCGCTGAACAACTCCACCAGTTTCTCCGCCGCGAAGCCCCGCCCCCCCCAGACGATCCCAAGTAAGGCTTTCTCTTTCTGCCTATCTCGATCTTTCTGGGTGCCCTTGTCCTACCCCATGATTTCGCCGAACTCTCGACGCCCTTTCACCCACTTAGCCGGAGTCAGTATTCTTACCGCCATTTCGGCCGCCCTCAACGCTGCGGAACCCCTCCCCGGCGCCAATGGTCTCGAGCTCACCGAGTTCGCCCGTGAGCCGATGGTCCGCAACGCCGTCGCGATCGCGGTCGATGAGCACGAACGCGTGTTTGTCACCTCCGTCGTGCGCCGCCAAGCCGCCGACCTCGACATCCGCCGCTTCCGCGAGTGGATCGAGAAAGACGTCAGCCTGACATCCGTCGAAGAAAAGCGCGCCTGGTTCCAGGCCAACCTCACGCCGGAAAACTCCGTCGAATTTGCCGGACGTTTCGAAGACACCAATGGCGACGGGATCTACGACTTCCGGGATCTGGCTCTCTTGGCCGATCAGATCTCGCGCCTGGAAGACACCACCGGGGACGGGGTGGCCGACGTGGTGGCTAAATTCAATGCGACTGAGAACTCCGAGGTGACCGGCATCGCCGCCGGACTCGCCGCTTGGGACGGCGTGCTTTATTCCACGGCCGAGCCCGACCTGATGCGGCTGGTCGATCACGACGACGACGGCCTGCCCGACGAACGCGAGAGTCTGGCTCACGGCTTCTCGGTTCACATCGGCTACGGGGGCCACAACTTCAGCGGCGCCATCATCGGACCCGACGGACGACTCTACGCCTCCGTCGCCGACCGCGGCATGAACGTCACCGCCAAGGATGGCTCCAAGCATGTGGAAACTCTCAGCGGGACCATTGTGCGCTGTGAATTGGATGGCTCTAATTTTGAGATCTACGCCTACGGCCTGCGCAACGTGCAGGAGCCTGCGTTCAACGCCTACGGCGATCTCATCGGGGTCGATAACGACGGCGACTTCACCGACGAGAAGGAACGGCTGGTCTACATCACGCAGGGATCCGACACCGGCTGGCGCACCAACTGGCAATACCGCGGAGACGGGTGGCTGCCGTGGATGGACGAAGGCCTCTCTATCCCTGATCACGCGGAACAACCCGCCTACCTCACGCCGCCCATCCAGCTCTATCACGATGGTCCGGCCGGCTTCGCCTTCAATCCTGGGACCGCGCTCAACTCATTTTATCGAGACCACTTTTTCATGACGGCGTTTCCGTCGCGGAAGCTCTACGCCTTCAAGCTGGAACCGGACGGCGCCGGCTACCGCATGTTCAATGAACATATGGTCGCAGAAGGCGTCCTCATGGTCGGAATGGGGTTTGGCCCGAGCGGTGCCCTCTATATCGCGGACTGGTCGTCCTCCGGCTACGACATGAACGAGAAAGGTGCCGTGTGGAAACTGGACGATCCCGCCGAAACCCAATCCGTTCTCCGCGAGCAGACCGCCCAGTTCATCGCCCGGGACTGGTCGGTGATCACTGAATCCGGGCTGATCAATGCCATCGGCCATATGGATCAGCGGGTCCGCATGAAGGCCCAATTCGAACTGGTTCGTCGCGAGAACGTTCTGACGCTGACCGCCGTCGCCACCGATACCAGCGCCCCCCAGCTCGCCCGTCTACACGCCATCTGGGGCCTGGGGCAACTTACCCGCCACGGCACGACCTTGGGGGATAACATTGCGGTGCAACTCCTCACCGACGCCGATTCCGAGGTCCGCGCCCAAACCGCCCGAATCCTCGGCGAATCCACCCGTGTGTCGCCCGCCATGCTCACCGCTCTCCGCGAACTCCTGCAGGACTCCGCTGATCGGCCGGCGTTCTTTGCCGCCATCGCTGTCGGCCTGCAAAAGGACCAATCCTCCATCAACGAAATCATCGGCTACCTGGAACGGCACCCGCACGATCGGTTTCATCGGCATGCTGCCACCATGGGATTGGTCGGCACCGCCACCGCCGAACAGCTCGCCGCCTTCGTCGATCACGGCCAACGGGAGGTGCGTCTCGCCGCGATCGTCGCGCTGCGTCGCCTGCGCCATCCTGCCGTCGCTGACTTCCTGGGAGACTCCGATCCCCTCGTCGTCGCCGAAGCCGCCAGCGCCATTCACGACGACCAGTCCATTCCCGATGCCTTGGATGAGTTAGCCGCCCTGTTGGTCTCCGGCCAACAACTCCACGAGCGCACCGCGCGTCGGGCCCTGAGCGCAGCCATGCGATTGCGGGACCCCGAATTTGCCCATATCACCGCCACCTACGCGGGCGCCGCAACCACCCCGACTCACCTCAAGCTCCACGCGCTGGATTTGCTCAAAGCGTGGCCTGCTCCAGCCAATCTCGACACCGTTGAAGGTCGCTTCCGCCCCCTCGAGCCGGTTGCCATCGCCGCGATCGCTCCGGTGATCGAACCGGCCATCGTGGAGCTGAGCAAATCAGCCGACGAAGCCATCGCCAAGAGCGCCTGGGAAACCGCTTCCGTTTATCAAATTCCCGCATCCGAAGAGGACCTTCGCACCATCTTGGCCCGCGATACTCCCCTATCCGAAACCGCGCTGGATCAGTTGAGCGACCTGGCGGTGACGGACCTCCAACAGCTGGCGGAAACCGCATTGGAATCCAACCACGCCAACGTGCGGCAAGCAGCCTTGCGGGCCCTTTTCCAGGTGTCGCCGATGGTCATGCTGGGGCGGGCTCAACCCTTCATTGAATCCGGAGCCGTGCCCGAATCCCGCACCGCCATCGTGCTCATGAGCAATGCCCCGGGGAACTATGTTGGCAGCAACCTGCGCGGCATTGTCTCGCTGCTGGCCAGCGGCGAAATGGCACCCGAATTGACGCTGGATGCCGTCGCGGCCGCCGAGCGTTCGTCCGACGCCAAGGTGCAGGAGCTTTTGCAGGCGTATCAAGAATCCAAGGACTCCACTGATCCACTATCGCCCTTCATCGAAACCCTACACGGAGGCGACCCCACCCGAGGTCAGACCGTTTTCGAAACCTCCGTCGCGGCCCAGTGCACGTTGTGTCATCGCGTCGGCGGCCGGGGCAGCCG
>CAKZMS010000765.1 GCA_937128785.1 uncultured Opitutaceae bacterium
CGGAAATATTGCGATCGGCAATGCATGGGGGCGAACTTCGACCGACATCATTCACCCGTCGTTACATCGTCTACTGCGCGTTATCACGCGAGAAAAATTGTGGCGCCGGGGCCGTGCTCTCGTTGCAGGAAACTTCACATTTATGGGCATCATCGACAGCAAGAAAGGAGACAAGCAGCATGGCTTCGGAAAATGTGAGACGGCTTTGGTTGCGGGAAGGAGGGCAGGGAGCGTGGCCGGGGATTGGGGGGGGTGGGGGGGGAGTGGGGTGGGGTGGGGTGGGGTGGGTGAACCTGGGTGCTGCAACGGCAGGGAGGCGTCTGGGGGGGGGCCGTGGCGATGGGGAGTTCTCGTCTGATACGGACGGGTTGCTATCCGTCTTTGCGCGAGGCATCGGCGGATTATCTGGGATCGATTTCGATCCCAAATAAAAAGCGCCCGCAAATGCGGGCGCTTGAAAGGTTGGGACTAGAGTCTACGGCTCAGCTGTCGGACGAACCGGAGCTCGAGCCGCCGCCGTTGGAGCGGCGTCCGCGTCCACCGCGACTGCGACGGCGGCGACGGTTGCCTCCGCCTTCGGAGTTGCCTTCGCCACGTTCACCGCGGGGTTTGCCGCCGCGACGGCCATTACCGTCACCACGATTTTGTCCGCCTTTGCCCTGGCCACGGCCTTTACCGCGTCCCCGACCTCGGCCACGACCGCGATTACCGCGTTTGTCGTCGCGACCCTTTTTCGGTTCGGGTTTCTCGTCTCCTCCGGTGAACAGGCTTTTCAGCCAACCGAAGAAACCGCTGCCGGAGCTTTGGGAAGATTCGAGTTTGGGTTTGGGCACGTCGACCTCAACGTGCTTGGGAGCACGCGGGCGGCGTTCGGACTTTTCGCCGGATCCACGGTTCTCGTTCCGCGGACGACGTTCCCGACGGCCCTCACGGCCTTGGCCTCGTTCGCCCTGTTCGCGCTGCGAGCGGGGTTTGAAGGTGGGGCGATCATCCTC
The DNA here is from genome assembly GCA_937128785.1 of uncultured Opitutaceae bacterium. Lineage (GTDB taxonomy): Bacteria > Verrucomicrobiota > Verrucomicrobiia > Opitutales > Opitutaceae > Actomonas. The sequence continues at coordinate 996 of CAKZMS010000765.1, forward strand.
GGAGGAATCGGGGAATTCCTGGGCTTCCCAGCTCTGCGTCGAAGAACGCGCTTGCTTGGGGGGCAGGATATCGAGTTCGGCCTTCTCCTCCGGGACGGAGTCGTTTGATTCCGGAGCAGGTTCGGGTGGGGCGGGTTCCACGGGCGCAGGAGCGGCGGCGGCTGGCGGGGCGGTCGGTTCTGGCGCGGGGGCCTCTTCGACCGGATTCGCCACGGGAGCAGGAGCTTCGGCCTCAGGGGCGGGCTCGGGCTCAGCGGGGGCGAACGGGTTCTTGTATTCGGACTCAACCGTCACGATTTGGACGGCGGTCGGCTGGTAGTCACCGACGGGGGCGGCGTTGGTGGACGCAGGCGGCGCACCTTTGGCGGGCTTGCGTTTTCCGCGAGCGAGACCGGGGCCTCGGCCGGTGCCGAAAGCGAATTCGGCAGCGGGGGCGGTCTCCTCGCGTGGGGTCTCGGCGGGAGCGTTTTCCGCGGGGGCGGTGCTCTCCGGGCCGGACGTATCTTTGTCTGACATGTTGTTGTTGTTGTTTAGGTTAACCCAGCTCACTCAGATCGAGGAGGGGTGGGACAAGGGCCCTGGCGGAGGCTTAAACAGGCTCTCGACGCGGGCACTAAGGAGTTACGTTCAACGGAGTTACGCGGATAGAGCAATGCCTTTTTCTACCCGCTTTGGCGAAGAGGAACACTTGCGCCTTGCGCGGCGCGCCGGGGATCACAGCCTGCGAACTCATGGACAAACTGGACGAGATCTTCCGTATGCAAGAGGCCCTTAACTCTCGAATCGGGGTGGAGTTGCCGCCCGCGACGGACGAGGAGAAGGCGAAATGGGTGCTGAACTATACCCGGGCGATGCAGCAGGAGACGGCCGAGTTGATCGACAGCGTGCCGTGGAAGTGGTGGGCCAAGTACCAGAAGTTCGACGAGCAGAACGCCAAGGTGGAGGTGGTCGACCTGTTTCACTTCCTCGTCTCTCTGGCCCAGACTTTGGGCATGTCGGCCGAGGATATTTACGACGCCTACGTGAAGAAAAACAAAGTGAACCACGATCGCCAGGAGTCCGGCTACGTCGAGAAGGACGAGGACGACTCGAAACACATTTAGACCCATCTGTGCTTCGCTCAGATGGGTAAGTGACAAGTATCAAGTTCCAAGTAACAAGAGGGCAAAACGATGAAACGGGCAAAACGATGAAGCAGGCGGGGGACGTTTTGGATTTGGATTTTGAGGTGAAGGCGGTGCGGGGCGAGGGAGCGGATCCCGAGGTCGTCACCTTTGCTGAACTGATTACGAAACCGACGGTGGTCTCGGTTTACATGCGCAATAACACCGGTTCGTGCGATAAGCAGAATGATTCGCTCGTCGCCCACGCGTCCGCGATCGCGGCGGAGGGCTGGCAGGTGATCGGGCTTTCGCGGGACACGGCGGGATCGCACGGTAAGTATGCCGCCAAGAAATCGATCGGTTACACTCTGGTCAGCGATCCGAAGGATTTGTTTGCCCAGGCCGCGGATGCAGTCGTGGAAAAGAAAATGTATGGCCGGACCTTTGAGGGCCCGCTGCGTTCGGCTTGGTTGCTGCGCCCGGGAGGGGAAGTTGCCGCGCTGATCGAGAAAGTGGATGCCAAGGCACATGCGGAACAGGTGCTCGCGGCGATTGATTCACTTTAGTTTCACGTAATGAGACCACCAGCGGCTTGCTGCGGGGGGAGTGAGAACCTTTAGTTCGGCGAGTGAGCACTCCGACGATCAAAGATATCCGTGCCGCGGCGGCGCGCCGACGGACCAAACGTCAACGTTTTCGGCGGTTGCTGATAGGCACCGGCATAGGCGTGGTCCTGTTGGCAGGGTTGTCGTGGGGAGTGCTTCCCGGGGTGATTCGTTCTCAAATCGAACAGCGGGGCAGTGAGTTCACCGGGCGCGCGGTGACGGTGGAGAAAGTCGCCCTCAACCCGCTGAGCCTGAGTGTGGAAATCACCGGGCTCGATGTGCGCGACCTTGATGGGGGGGATTTGCTGGCGTGGGAGCGGTTGAGGGTAAACGCCAATCTTTGGAAAACCCTGACCGGGAGCTGGGGCGCGGATGAGATTTCGCTGGCCGGTCTGCGGGGTCGGCTGGTGATGGAGCGCTCCGGGCAGCTCAATATTGCGGATATTCTGGCGAAGTTGGAGACGGAGGAAGACGGCGATCCCCGGCCACTCGAAGTGGGCTATTTGGAGGTGACCGACGCTCAGGTGGATCTAAGCGACGAGAGCCGTAGTCGTCCGTTTGCCACCACCATCGGACCGGTCACTTTTTCGCTGTCCGATTTTCACACCGAGATCGATGCGGAAGCCCCTTATGAGTTCGTCGCTCGCACGGACTCGGGGGCGCAACTGAGTTGGCGGGGAGCACTCTCGTTGGTGCCGTTGCGCTCCGCCGGGGACTTTGAATTGGAGGGTATCAGTATCCCCAAATACGAAGCCTACTTTGCCGAGCTGTTGCCGTTTGAAATCGATGGCGGCCTGGCCGGTGCATCAGGCAGCTACACCTTTGAGTGGGTTGAGGACATCCCGAATGCCACGCTGACGGACGGCACCGTGTCGGTGGCGGGCGTGATTTTGAGCCCACGCGAACAAGATTTTGGCCGACAGACGGTGTCGACGGTCGAGGTTACCGGTGTCAATGCGGACCTGGCGGCGGGTCGGTTTACCGCGACGGAGCTGGCCATGGCCGATGCGACGGTGGAATTATTACGGTCTCCCGCCGGAATCGAATGGATCGGGATCTCCCTGGCGGCCCCGGACATGGAGGATCCGACGGCGGTGGAGCAAATGGCGCGGTTGCAGGACGTGCGGTTTGATCGCATCCGGATCGATCGAGTTCGTTATCAATTGCGCGATGAGACCCTGTTGGAGCCGGCGATGATCGGTGCTCAATTGGAGAACCTCACGCTCGATCAGGTGGTGGTGACAGATTTGACCCAGCCCATCAGCGTGGCGGCGGCCCTGCGGTTTCCGGCCGGTGGTTCGGCGACGGTGAAGGGAACGATGCAGGCGAGCCCGCTCAAACCGGATTTGACCGTGGAAGTGAGTGGACTGGCCTTGGCCCCCGTGGCGGCCCACGTGAAGCATCTTACGAGTCTGGAATTGGTCGACGGGACCCTGGAAGTGACCGGGCAAGTCGATGCTGCTGAAACGGGCATCGGGTTTGCGGGAAGTGTGGCGGTGGCCGATCTGAGGTTGTTGGACGCCGCCGGCGAGGTTTTGGCGGGATTCAGGGAATTGAATCTGGCGGGGGTGGATGTGCGGGTGGCCGAACCGGCACTCTCGATCGCCCAAGTTGTGCTCGCTGGAGCGCAGGGTCATGTGGTGGTCGCGGCGGATGGAAGTATCAATATTTTGGATATGGCGGCGCACATGGCCGGCGATGATGGCGCTGCGGTGGCCGTTGAGGGCTCGGCGCCGAATGTGGAAATCGGTCGCATCGAGGTGAGAGGCAGCCGAATGACCGTCCGGGACCAATCGGTATCGCCGGCCATGGAGGTATCGATTGATGAGGTGGATAGTGTGATGCAGGGATGGTCATCGCAGGACGTGGCGCGGGCTCAAATCACGCTGACGGGCAAAGTCAACGGGGTCGCTCCGGTGGAAGTGGCGGGGGATCTGAATCCGTTGGGTCAACCTGCCCACGCCGATCTGAAAATAGACGTGGACCGGGTCGATCTTTTGCCGACCGGTGGATATGTCGGGAAATACGCGGGCTTCGAACTGGAGCAGGGACGGATGTCGCTCGACATCGATTTTCAACTTCGCGATCGAGCGATCGAGAGCGATACGGTGACCGTGCTCGAGGATTTCACCTTGGGGGCGAAAACCGATAGCCCCGATGCGGTCAAGTTGCCGGTGAAGTTGGGCGTGGCATTGCTGAAGGATTCGCAGGGCGAAATGGTGATCGACGTGCCGGTGGCGGGGCATTTGGACGATCCGGAGTTTCGAATCAGTCGGGTGGTATGGCGGGTGATCACGAACGTACTCACCAAAGCTGCGACCTCGCCGTTTGCCCTGTTGGGGGGAGTGGTCGGGGGATCCGGCGAGGTTGATCTCGCGCATCATGTATTCGACTCCGGCGAGGCCACGATTCCCCCGCAAACCCTCGAGAGTTTGGCAGCACTGATGGTGGCGCTGGATGCGCGACCGGAAGTGAGCATTGGTATCCGGGGAGAATACGACCCCGGCACCGATCCGGATGCTTTGCGACCGCAGGTCATGGAATCGATGTTGCGGGAGCGGGCCGATTCTGCCGACTGGACCACGGATGGTGGTTGGGTGGGGCCGGCTCGCGAGGCCGGACTGGTTGCCCTCTACGAGGAGGTCTTTGGCGAGCCGCCGGTTGATCCCACCGGCGAAATACCCCCGCCCGAAATACCCGCCCCGGAAGTCGGATCGGAACCGGTTACCGTCGATGTCTCGGAAGGGGCTGACGACAACCGGACCCTCCTGGCTCTCATCCGCCGGATTTTTACGGGTAGGTCCAATTCGACGGATCCGGCGGCGCGGCCGGTGCAATCGGAGAGCCCACCCAATTCGTTCCCCCTCCCGGAAGGCATCCAGGAAGAGCTCGCGGTTTTGCCGATGTCCGAAATTGAAGCTCGTCTCATCGAGCAGATATCCGTGCCGGAGTCGGCCTTACGAGCACTCGGGCGCCAACGGGCTCAAACCACCCGAGACCACCTGATCGCGGCAGGATTGGCCGCGGAGCGTATGACGATGGTTGAAGTCGTGGCGGGCGAGGCCCGCGTTACTCTGGATCTGCGTTAAGAAACGGATACCGGTTGCGCACCGCCGCCACGCATTGGGCGGTCTCGAGGCGGATCTTGGCCAACATTTCCTCACGCTCGGGCAGCGGAGGCGATTCCATGGGGTCATGGAGTTTCTTGATGGTCGACATAGCGCCGGCAAACGCGAGGGACCCGGAGGATCCCTTCAGCTTGTGCAGCAACTTGCGCGCCTCGCCGTGTTCCTCGGGAGCCATCGGAGCGACCTGATCCAGGATCTCGACACTGTCGTGCTCGTAGGTGGCGATGATCCGGCGCAGGACTTCGGGCTCTTCCTGGGCGTTGGTGAAGCCGATGATGGATTCGAAGCTGGGCCAATCGATCAAAAGGTCTCCCGGGAGAGAGCTGGTATTTTCGGCAGAGGAAGGGTCGGTGGGAGTGCTCATTTGATTGGGTTGTTCGCGGTTGGTTAAAATGGGTGGGCGCAGGTCGTTGATGAGATCACTGAGCGTGATAAAAGTTATGGGTTTGGGCATGAAATCATCCATGCCCGCGTCGAGACATTTTTGCCGATCACCGCGGGTGGCGTTGGCGGTGACGGCCACCATGCGGGGAGGAGGCCAACGACCGTGCCAAGCCGATCGCACCCATTCGGCCACGCCGTAGCCGTCGACGATGGGCATCTGAATATCGATCAAAGCGAGATCGTAGGAATCGCGGGTGAGGAACTCGATCGCGACTTCGCCGTTTTCGGCATAGTCGGCGGAGATTTTGAGTTGTTCGCGCATCGTCCCGATGACTTCGCGATTAACCGGATGGGCCTCCGCAACCAAAACCCGCAGCGGTTTCTCCTCAAACGGGGGCAGGGAAGGAGTGGGTTCGGCCCGCTCGCTCGGTCCGCCGATGAAGGGTGAGTTGGTCTCGGGCGTTAGGAAGCCGAGGGCCGCGATAAAGTCGCGCCGCCGAATGGGAGCCCCCATGACGACATCAAAGGGCGAGGGTTGCGTTGGATCGGCGGCAGGGCATTGCAGGCCGATGAATTGAACCGGTGGCGTGTGTTGTCCGAACAGCTCGCGCAGTTGGCGGGCGGTCTCATAGATCGCCGGCCGGAAGGCCTGGGGGAAAATCACGCAGGCCGAATCGGTCGCATTCTTCACGTAGTCGATGAGCGGGGAAACCTGCGTAAAGGGAATGACTTCACACTCAGTCTCATGCAAGGTGCTCTCGAGTGCCTTGAGGTCATGGGCATCCGGATGCAGCACGGCTAGTTGGCGTTGCACTTTCACAGTTTTGTCAGTCGCTCGACGGGTCCGGCTGGTGCCACTGGGCAGGACGGCGGTAAGCGTAAATATGGAACCCTTTCCAATTTCGCTGGTGGCGACGATGTCACCCTGCATGCTCCGAGCCAGTTGGCGGCTAATGGCCAGCCCCAGTCCCGTGCCGCCGTGTTTCCGGGTGGTCGACGGATCGAGCTGACTAAAGCGGTCGAAAAGAGCGGGCACCAAATCCGGGGGGATGCCCGGTCCGGTATCAGTGATCTTGAATTCCCACCGGTCGTCTTCCAGTGCCGCTACGCTGAGCACCACGTTGCCCTCCTCAGTGAATTTTACGGCATTGCCCACGAGGTTGGTGATGATCTGACGGAGTCGCAGCACATCGCCATTGACCCAAATGGGCTTGGTTTCCGGTTCAAAGTGGAGGTGCAGCGCGATGTGTTTATCGGTCGCTTGACGCGCAAAATGCTCGAGGGCTTGCTCGGCGGCGCGGCGCAGCTCGAAGGGAGCCAATTCCAACTCGAGTCGACCCGCTTCGATGCGGGAGAAGTCGAGCACATCGCTGATCAGTCCGAGCAGTTGCTCGGCAGAGGTGCGCATGGAGGAAACCCAATCGCGCTGGGTGGCGTTGAGGGCGGAACGATCCAGAATCGAAGCAAAGCCGATCACGCTGTTCAGGGGAGTGCGTAACTCATGACTCATCGTCGCGAGGAATTCACTCTTCGCCTGATTGGCCCGGGCGGCCATTTCGGCTGCGGTGCGGAGGCGGTCCTCGTATTGACGACGCTCGGTGACATCGCGGTCGAACCCGAGCGCGCGCTCAACGGGGCCCTCTTGTGAGCGAATCTCCACCGCGTTGGTTTCGATCCAGCGCCAGCTGCCGTCGAGATGCCGGGCCCGATACAGTCGGCGACGGAACCGGCGGCCAGCGGGGTGGCTCTCCTGCATGTCCGACCGCAATTGAAGTAGGTCCGCCGGCTCGATGTAGTCCTCGTGAGCAAGGGCCGAATTTCCTTGGGGCGTTTCGTAGCCGAGAATCTGCCACCACTGCGCCGACCGGTAGTGGCTGTTTTGGCGAAAATCCGCGTCCCAGAAACCATCGGGGCTCGTATCGATGATCGTGCGCAGTTGCTCCTCCGCCGCCGCCAAGTGCTCGCTGCGTTCTTCCCGGGCCAGACAAAAGGCAAAGGCGGTGCTCATGGAGCGAAGGGCGGAGCGAATCTCCGACCGGATCACGCGACTGCCCTCGGGAAACACCAACGTCAGGGTGCCCCACGTTTTCTCCCGGAACACGATGCTCTCACTGACCACCCATGGTGAACCGATGTAGGCGGGAAATAGACCGGGAACCGGCGCCTTCAGATCCTTCAAATCACCCTCAATCCGCTCGCCATCCTGCAGGGCCGTCAACCAGTGGGGGGAAACGCCGGCATGAGGATACCAGGGCTGACTGGGGGTCACGGCCGGCTGGGCGGCGATGAGTTGGGACCCTTGTTGGCCGTGTCGTTCGTCCGCCCGGAGGAATGACGTGTGCACCAGATGAAGCTGCTCGTGCAGATGATTCACCAGCCATTCGGCAATGTCGTCGGTTTGCGGGGCGTGGAGCAGTCGTTGGGCGACGATCGCGGTGGCTTCCAGCAATGTGTCGCGCTGCCAAACGCGCTCGAGACCGTGGAGGTATCCCGCGATGCAGACGTAGACGACGAGGGCGACAAGGAGGAGAATGGACTCCGTCGCCAGCATGGTGCTCGCGAGGTGGATTTGAATGAGCGAGCTGGATGCGATGAATCCGATGGCGCCGATGCCGGGATGCGAGGGATCGCCCCGGAGCGGAGACATGACGGTGATCCAACGTTCACCGCCGGCTTCGCGAAAACTGTCGATGGCCGGCCCGCCCAGGTTGATGGCGTGACTATAGACGTGGGGGCTGCGAAAGCGCGGGGCGGGGGCCTTGTCCGGATCAAATATCGTGGTGAGGAATTCACTTTGATTGCCGTCGGTTCGCAGGACGAAGGCACCGCCGATCACCGGGGAGCTGGTGCAGACCGAGCGGAGGGCGGATTCGAACCGCGATTCGATCGCGGAATCATCAATCGAAGAGGGCAACGGCGTCGTGCCGAGGGCCTGAGCCAAAACGCTGGACTGCCTCACCAGATCTTCCTCAATGCGATTCCACGCCTGCTTGTGCACTTCCCACACCAGAATCCACCCCAGCCCCAGACAGGCCAGAACGCCGGCGGCCATACTCCAGTGAAGGTAGTGACCCTTGCGACGCAGCCGGCCGATTTGGCTGAAGATCAGCCAAACCATCATGCCGATGGAAATCGTCGAAAACGCGGCCGACGGGACACCCCAGCCCATGAGTTCCCATAGTCGGGGGGCGAGGAAGGTGGCGATCAAGTGACCGATGAGCGAAAGTCGCAGAGTCCATGGCCAGTTGTCCGGGGCATCACCCGGCTGGACCGCAACCCGGTAAGTCCAAATCATGGCGGCGGTTGCCCCAAAACTTCCAATCACATTGGTCCAGGGTAGGAGGACCGCCGCGAGCGCTTGAAAGCTCGCGAGCCACCCCAGAAGGCAGGTGACCATCGTGATCGACATATAGATGCCAAGAGGCAGGAAGCGTCGCTCGGGTGCCCCACGGGGAATCGCGCCTAAATACCACGCAGCAAGCCCCGTCGCCCCAATAGCGTGGGCAAGCAGCAGAAAGCGCGGGAGCAGAAGCGGGTCTAACATGAACTCTTGGTGTCCTTAGTCGGTCCGCTTGACTCCATTGATTTGCATCCGCGAGTCCACGGGAAATAACCCCACTCCGAGTCGTAGTAGGATTACTTAGGGTAAACCACCCACGTAAGAGGGAGATTTTGCCAAATCGCGCAAAGTGCGCTTGAGTTTGGCTATGAGTGATACGACATCTTCTCTCGTTCTTGGTGGTGGCTGTTTTTGGTGCACGGAAGCGGCTTACCGCATGGTGCCCGGCGTGATTGAGGTCGTAAGCGGCTATGCAGGCGGCGACGGCCCGGCTAATTATGAAGCGGTCTGCCGTGGATCGACGGGCCACGCTGAAGTCGTGCGCATCGATTTTGATCCCACCCGGGTATCAATCCCCGAGCTCCTGGAGTTGTTTTGGAAGATTCACGATCCCACCACGCTTAATCGCCAAGGAGCCGATGTGGGTACGCAGTATCGCTCGACGATCATGTTTACGGACGATGCGCAGAAGTTGGCGGCCGAGCAGTCGAAAGAAGCGGCGAAGTCTATTTGGGGTGATCGGGTCGTCACTGAGATCGTGCCGTTGGCCGAGTTCATCCCGGCGGAAGACTACCACCAGCGCTATTATGAGCGGAACCCCGAAGCAGGATTCTGCCAGATGGTGGTCCGGCCCAAACTCGATAAGGCCGCGGAGCACCTGGCCGCGAAATCCTGATCGCCAAAGCGTCGTCCGCTTGACGACGACCAGAGGGCGGGCTCGGATGCGGCATGGCTGCTTCCGAAGAACCCAGGGTCATCTTTTCGATGATCCGCGTCTCGAAGAAAATCGAGCGCAAGGAGATCCTGCGCGATGTTTCGTTGTCGTTCTACTATGGGGCGAAGATCGGCGTGCTCGGCCTCAACGGAGCGGGTAAGTCGTCCTTGATGCGAATTCTCGCGGGCCGGGATGCCGAGATTGATGGCAAGGTTCATTTCGAGGAGGGCTACGCGGTGGGATTACTTGAGCAGGAGCCACGATTGACCGAGGGAGCTACCGTGCGGGCTTGTGTGGAGGAAGGGGTGAAGCCACTCACGGATCTCGTCGCCGCTTATGATGCGACCTGGGATGAGATTAACGAAGCCGCCGATGACGCCGCGCGCGATGCGATTATGGAGAAACAGGGCGGGTTGCAGGAGAAGATTGATGCCCTC
>CAKZMS010000766.1 GCA_937128785.1 uncultured Opitutaceae bacterium
CTGGCGGGGTTGGTCCCGTGGGCGCTGCTGGGGATGAGGCAGACATCACGATCATGATCTCCGCGCGAAGCATGGAAGGCGCGGATCGCGAGCAGGCCGGCGTATTCGCCCTGGGAGCCGGCGTTGGGCTGGAGGGAAACGGCGTCGAAGCCCGTGATCTCGGCCAGCCAGGTTTCGAGGTCTTCGATGATGCGGTCGTAGCCACGCGTCTGCTCGCGCGGGGCGAACGGGTGCAGCTGGCCAATCTCCGGCCAAGAGACGGGAAACATCTCGCTGGCGGCGTTGAGTTTCATGGTGCACGACCCGAGCGAAATCATCGAATGACACAAGGACAGGTCCTTGGCCTCGAGCTGCTTGATGTAGCGCAGCAACTCATGCTCGGTGTGGTGTTGGTTGAACACCGGGTGGGCGAGGAATCCGGACTCGCGCGCGAAGGCCGGTGCAAAGGCTGTAGCCGGGGGCGTTGACCCCGGGGTTCCATCCAGCCCGGACAAATCCAGCTTGGCCTCGGCATCGAAACAGCTGAGCAGCTCGACGAGGTCGTCCAAGGAGGTGGTTTCGTCGAGCGAGAGGCCGACCGAGTTCGCATCGAGACGACGCAGATTGAAACGACGTGCCTGGGCGGCCGCGTGCACGTTTTCGGCTACGACTCCACTCACGGTCAGCGTATCAAAGACGGGGGCTTCGTTGACGGTGGCGCCGGCTGCGCGGAGCGCGGCGGCCAGCATCTCGGTCAGCAGCTTGGTGCGGCGGGCGATTTTTTTGAGGCCATCGGGACCGTGGTAGACGGCATACATCGAGGCCATGACGGCGAGCAGCACCTGCGCGGTGCAGATGTTGGACGTGGCCTTGTCGCGGCGGATGTGTTGCTCCCGGGTGCCGAGGGCAAGCCGCAGAGCGGTGTTGCCGTGGCGGTCCTTGGAGACGCCGACGAGCCGGCCCGGCATCTGTCGTTTGAAGGCATCCTTGGTCGCGAGGAAACCGGCGTGGGGTCCGCCGTAGCCGAGCGGCACGCCGAAGCGCTGAGCGGAGCCGACTGCGATGTCCGCGCCAAACCCGCCGGGGGGCTTGAGCAGGGTGAGCGCCAGTAGGTCGGTGGCCACGATGGTGTGCGCCTTGACCTCGTGGGCGGCAGCGAAGAACGCGCCGAAGTCGACGATGTCACCGGACGTGTCGGGATACTGGACCAGCACCCCGACAGTTTCGACGTCGGGGGTGTAAGTGAGGTGATCGCCGACAATGACCTCGAGTCCGAGCGGTTCAGCCCGGGTTTTGACGATATCGATGGTCTGCGGGTGGCACTTCTCGGAAACGAAAAACGTGCTGCCTTTGCCGCGACGCAGACGGTGCGCCATCATCATGGCCTCGGCGGCGGCGGTGCCTTCATCGAGCATGGAGGCACCGGCGATTTCCAGGCCGGTCAGGTCGGTGACGAGGGTTTGGAAGTTGAGCAGCGCTTCGAGGCGACCTTGGGAGATCTCGGCCTGGTAGGGCGTGTAGGCGGTATACCAGCCCGGGTTTTCCAAAATGGTGCGCTGGATCACGCTGGGTGTGTGGGTGTCGTAGTAGCCCTGGCCGATGAAGTTGGTGAAGACCTGATTGGCGGCGGCGATGCCGGCCAGCTCGGCGAGCGCGGCGGATTCACCCAAGGGGGCGGGGATCGACATCGCGTCCTCGCGGCGGATGTCGGCGGGCACGGCCGCATCGATCAACGCATCGAGCGACGGCTGGCCGAGGGCGTTGAGCATGCGCTCCTGTTCGATCGCATCGGGGCCATTGTGGCGACGGGCGAAGGAGTCGGGCGGAGAGAGGAGGGAGGAGAGCGACGCGTCGTCGTTCACGGATGCAGGCATAAAAAAGGACGGTAGGTCGGGCCTACCGTCCGGCAAATCGATTTATCGATTCCTGTGAGGTATTAGCCGATCAGTCCGCAGCGGCAGGGTGGCTCTTCTTGCCCCGCCGCCGGGTGGCGACGATTCCGAGAGTGCCGAGACCGAGGAGCGCAGCGAACGAGGAAGGCTCGGGAACGGCTGAGAGCGAGCCAGACAGGGCGACGTCGTCGAGCACCAAGGTTGCGGACGATCCACTGGCTCCGCTGGCTCCTATTCTCACTGTCACGGCGGTGCCCGCCGGCAAATCAGAGAGGCCTGTGAATGTGATGCTGCGTTCGCCGACTCCTGAAAATCCAGAAGTAGTTTTAATTGCCGCATTATCGATGGTTTGAACGGTTCCAGCATTCCATCCGCCCGAAAATGCGTCCGTGGAAGTTCTAATTTCAAAAGTATTTGGCGGTCCGGTTCCTCCTCGCCGGTGATTAAAGTCCATCGATGTCAGGCTTGCGGTGTATCCTGCAGAAACTGTGAAGGTGAATTCGAAATACTGAGATCCCAACGCAACGTTCCACCCGTTTTCGGATATTGCGTCGCCACTGGATCCGCTTGGGAAAGAGAAGGAATTGTCACTGGAAGCGACATCGTTTGCTACAATCCCCGTTGTGGTGCTGGCGGCTGAATGCGGTTTAGCCGCATGGCGAAAACACCGCCATCGCCAAGCTGGAGCACTTCGGGGAAGTCGCCTTCGTTCAGTGCGTTGGCGGCTTCGCGGAACGCGTCATAAGCAGCAATTTCGCCGTCAGCTCCGGGGAACCATTCGATCTGGCCTAATTGTGCTTC
>CAKZMS010000767.1 GCA_937128785.1 uncultured Opitutaceae bacterium
CTATTTCTGGAACCGACGAGTGAGCTCCCCATGGGAGACTTCAAAATAGGTCGGACGGCCGGAGGGGCTGCTGTGGGGCGTGCGGCACCGAAACAGCTCATCCAGGAGCGATTTCCAGGCGGTTTCACCGTTAGCGTCCGGCAAACGTATTCCCTTGGCACTAGCCACGCGCGCCAGCTCCTCCTTCGCGAGGTCGGCATTATCGGCCGGGAATCGTCCGTCGCGCAGAGCCCCCAGCAGGTCGCGCATGAAGGCCTCCGCATCGCCCGGCTCCATCCAGGTGGGCACTGACTCGATGCGGAAAAAATTCCGCCCAAATTCCTCCACCCCAAACCCATGCTCGTGCAGGAACGGCAAATGATCGATCAACAACGCCGAAGCCACGGGATCCAGCTCCAGGGGGACCGGCAGCAACAATTGTTGGGCGGCTACTTCACCGCGACGAAACTCGGCCTGCAGTCGTTCAAACCAAACCCGCTCGTGCGCTCCCCGGCGATGCATCCACACCACTCCGGCCGGACTTTCAAACAGGCCATAGATTCCATGGGCCACCCCCACAAATCGCCACCCCCGGGGGCTGGCATGGGGGTCGGTCGAGGCGGGGTGGACTGACTCCACCGCCGGACCATCCGCCGTCGGTTGCTGAAGATCACCCAATTTCGGTGGATTGACCGGGCGGATCGACTGCACCGGATTCTCCCGCGGAGTCGACGCATGGTCGACCACGGTGGGTTTCAGCGCTTCGGGAGGCAACGGCTCAAACGAGGTGTCGGGTCTCGTGGGATTTGAGCTTCCACCCAGCTCACGCAGCCGGGTGAGAACCGACCGGATCACAAACCCCCGCACCGTCGGCTCACTCCGGAACCGAACCTCCCGCTTGGCCGGATGCACGTTCACATCCACCTGATTCGAGGGCAGGTTAAAAAACACAAATGCGGGCGGATAGCGTCCCTTGGGCAGCGACTCATGGTAGCTCTCGATCAGCGCATAGTTCAGGGTGCGATTGTCGACCGGCCGCCCGTTCACAAAGACGATCATCTCGTGGCGAGTCGATCTCCCCACCCCCGGTTTGCCGATCAGTCCCTGCAACTCCATCTCGCCTTCAACCGCGGCAATCGGCACCAGTTGTTCCGCCAACTGACGTCCGAAAATCTCCCCCACCCGATCGACGAGCGCCGGACATTCCGGGGACTGGAAAATTGCGCGGCCATCCTCAATGAGGGTGAATGCCACGTTGGGACTGGCCAAAGCGTAGAGCCGCACCCCCGCCACGATATGGGCGGCCTCCGTCCGATCCTGTTTTAAGAATTTTCTCCGCGCCGGCACCGAGTTGAACAGATGCTCCACGTCGATCCGTGTCCCCACCGGACGACCACATTCCCGCACGTGCACAATCTTGCCCCCGTTGACCAACACTTCGGTGCCCAGCTCCTCCCCCCGGGCGCGAGTCTGTAGGGTGAATTTCGATACACTGGCAATCGAGGGAACCGCCTCCCCGCGAAAACCGAAGCTGCTGAGCTCATCCAGATCCGCCGCCGCATTGATTTTACTCGTGGCATGCCGCTCCAACGAGAGCAGCGCATTGTCCTTGGTCATCCCATGACCATTGTCCTCAATCCGCATCAATGAGCGACCCCCGTGGCGAAACTCTACTTCAATGCGGGTGGCGCCGGCATCCAGGGCGTTTTCCACCAGTTCCTTTACCACCGCCGCCGGCCGTTCAATCACCTCGCCAGCGGCGATCTGATTGGCAACACGGTCGGGTAAAATAGGGATTTCAGGCATGGACGGAATCGGACCGCAGAATCAGTTCGGGGCCGGGGGCCACGCAACGCTTATCCCGAGTCCGACAGACCAGTCTCTGGTGCGGGCAAGGCCAGGTGACGTCGCTCGATCGTTTCCACCCGAGGTCTGAGGACCTGAAACCAGCGCGGAACCGAGCGGCTCTCGACCCAGAAGATCCGATCCCGCCAGGCGGCCGGCAGATCCAATTCGACCACCGGCACATCCACCTCCTCGCTCACCGTGGGCTTCGAGATGTAACTCGGAAACAGGTAAAGCCCGTCACCCATGACCTTGGGTTCCACCATCGCCAGGAAAACCGGTTCGTTGGGACCGGAGATCCGCAGTCGCACAATCTCATCATCCGCGGCAATCACGGCGATTTCCGCGCTGTGCAAGGGTGACGCCACATCAATGAACGCCGGCTGCAGATTGTTCATGCAACCAGCGAGCACGACGCACACCGACCCTGCCATAACTCCCACGGCGCGCTTCACCACCCGCCGGCCGGAGCAGAAATGGGAGCGTAGAAACTTCATCGGAGGTGAGGCCGCGTTCAGCGAAAAATCAGTCGGAGAGTCGTTTGCGCCAGCGGGTGAGTTGCCGCTTTACCTGACGCGGACCGGGCATGCCTGTGCCCCGACGACGCACGCCCGCACGCTTGAGATTAAAGACGGATACCCAGTCCGGTTTGAGGGCGGGATGAATTTCGGACACTGCCGCGAGCGGTAGTTCGTTCAAGGGCACACCCGATGTTTCCGCCAGTTTCACGACCGCTCCCACCACGTGGTGGGCTTCGCGGAACGGCACTCCCCCTTCCACGAGATAGTCAGCCAAATCCGTCGCCAACAACGCCGGGTCGGCCACCGCGGCGGCACACTTGTCCACCTTGAACTCAGCCCCGTCGACGGTGCCGGCCACCACTTCCAACGCCATGACCGTTTGGTCGAAGCTATCGAAAATCGGCGGTTTGTCGTCTTGGAGATCGCGGTTATAAGTCAACGGCAGGCCTTTGGTGAGCGTCAGCAGGGTCGTCAGGTTCCCCTGCAACCGGGCGGCTTTACCCCGCAGAATCTCACAGGCATCCGGATTCTTTTTCTGCGGCATCAGGGACGAGCCGGTGCAGAACGCATCGGGCAGACTCAGAAAATCGAATTCACTGCTGGCCCAAAGAATCAGGTCTTCAGCCAGCCGGGAAATATGGGTGCCGACCAGGGCGGCCGCCGTCGCGAACTCAACGAACACATCCCGGTCGGCCACCGAGTCCATCGAGTTTTGGGTCACCCGGGGACGGCCCCGCGCATCGACGAAGCCGAGGGCTTTGGCGGTGAACTCGCGATCGATCGGCAGGGTGGTTCCCGCCAGTGCTCCCGCGCCCAACGGACACCAATTGGCTGCATCGGCCACGGCGGCGAAACGGGTGCGGTCGCGCTCCAACATCTCCAGGTAGGCGGCCAGGTGATGGGCCACCTGCACCGGTTGAGCCCGTTGCAAGTGGGTGTAGCCCGGAATCAGAATATCACCGGCTTGTTCGGCCAGGGCCAGCAACCCGCGCTGGGCGCCCGCCAGGCGGTCGTCGACCTGGGCACAGGCCCACTTAAAAAACAGCCGCATATCGGTGGCGACCTGATCATTGCGGCTGCGCGCCGTGTGCAGCTTGGCCGCCGCCGGAACCCGTTCGGTCAGGGCTTGCTCAATGTTCATGTGCACATCCTCGAGCTCGGACTTCCACGCAAATTCCCCCTTGGCGATTTCCTTCTCGATCCGGTTCAGGCCGCGATGGATCGCCCGACATTCCCGGGCCGAAATGAGTCCCACGTGCTCCAGCATCGCCGCATGAGCCTTGCTGCCCGCAATATCGAACGGGGCCAGTCGATGATCAAACGATACCGATTCACTGAAAGTGAGCATCAATTCCGCGGGGCCGGTCGAAAATCGTCCGCCCCAGGTCGCTTGTTTTTTCTTGGCCATATGGATTTGAGCAGAGGCGCCGCATTGTTACCGCGCAACGCGAAAGATAACGGACGGCGGGCGCGTGAATGAAAGGAATCAGTTGCGACGCGTTCCCACCGCCTCACAGTCAACCTGATGCTCAACCTTGCCCGCCCCTTCGTCTGTAGCCTGCTGCTCGCCGTGGGCATGGCCGCGCAGGATGAGCCGCCCCCGGAGCCCGAATCGTTACCACCGATATATCAGCGGGCGGCGGTCGCGACAGCCAAGACCTCAATTTACATCGGCAACGTGAAGCTGGAGACGCCGGTTTTTTTGCGGGAGGGCGAAACCTACTCGTCGACCTACGAGGCCAAAGTTTTCCCGTTTTTCTTCTACAATGAATCCGGTCGCATCTCCATTACCATCCCCGACGAAGACCTCCGGCGCCTCGCCGCCGGAGAACGCGTCTACTTCACCGGCGAGGCTTTCAGCCTAAAGGAGGAACCCCGCCGGGTAGAAGGACATGCGGATCCAGCCGACGCCGAGTCCGGTAAAATCAAGGTCCGCGTGTGGGTCTCGAAGAACATCGAATTGATCTTCAATACGACCTACCGTTTCGAGGGATGACCCTTCGGGCCTGCCGGTGACTTCAGACGCCGGCGCCGTTCTTGCCTTCGGCCGGCTTGGCCAGAAACGACTGCACCCGGCGTAAGAGGAGCGTCATGCCAAACGGCTTTTGCATAAAGCCGGCCGCACCCGATCGGTTCACCGCTGCTTCCAATTTGGGCTCGAGGTGACCGCTCATGATGAGAACCGGCAGCTCCGGCTCGGCCTCCCGAACCACGGAGAAGACTTCCCAGCCGCTCATGCCCGGCAGCACCAAATCAGCGACCACCAGATCGAGACTGCCCTGGTGCTGGCGAAACTCCAGCACCGCGCTTTCGCCATCGCTCGCGGTGATGACTTCCATGCCGTTTTTCCGCAGCGCGGAGGCCATCGTCTCCAGCAGCCCTTCCTCGTCGTCGACTAAAAGAATCTTCGGGGCGGCATCACCCTCGTTGCGCGCCAGAGGGGCGACGGGAGGACTCTCCTGTTCGATGGGCCCCTCCACCTCCAAACCCAACGGCAACCAGATGGTGTAGGCGGCCACGCCCCCCTCCTGGGCCTCGTAATGCCAGAAACCTTGGTGCGCCTCTACGATCCGTTCGATCATGGTCAGACCGAGGTCGTGTTTCCGGGATGGGTCCCCCCGGTCCTCGGTCGGGATGGGCGGCCGGCTGCTGTTACGGGGACGCCCCGGGTTGATGATCTCAATGACCGCGTAGGTGCGGGCATCGGCCAAGGGAAACCGCTCGTGCACCTTGGCGCCGGCTTCCCAGCGGGTGCGGGTGCGCAGGCCCCGGGTGGCATCCGGTTCGAATTCATGCATGCGACGCACCATCTCTCCCAGAGCATCACCGATCTGCATCGAATCGAGCGGCACTTCCTTGAGTTCGGGAACCATGGAGAGTTCCAACTCGATGGGCCGGTCGCTCACTTCCGCGCGCAGGATCTGGAGTTTGGATTCCAAGAATCGGCCGAGGTCGGTCTTCTGCCGCTCCGGATCCGGTCGCCGCATCATGTAGAGGGATTGCTTGACCAGCAAGGTCGCGCGCTGGACGGCCCCGCCCACACCTTCGGCCACGACTTGCTGTCGCTTGGCGTCACTTGTGCCCTCCTGCAACAGCGCCGTGTAGCCCAGGATAATGGACAACAGGTTGTTGAGATCATTGCTCACGGAAGAGGACAATGCGGTGTAGGATTCCACCCGATTGATCTTCTCCATTCGTTGGTCCAACCGCGCGACATCACTCAGATCCACGGTCGTGATCACGCGGGCTGCGGAA
>CAKZMS010000768.1 GCA_937128785.1 uncultured Opitutaceae bacterium
CTGCGCAGTGGCGATTTGCGTTTCTATTTCGAGACGCGGAACGAGGATACGCTGCATGTGCTCTACATCCTGCATGAACATTCGCTGGAGGATTTTCTGCTGCGCAACAAGTTGCCGGTCTCGGAGCAACAGCTCGTCGAGCAGCATTCGAAGTTCTGGAAATATCTCGAAGGGCTGACCAAGCGCTGACGCGAGGGTCCGGCCGTATTTCGCCCTTTACTCAGCCATGAACCCGAGTCCATCGGAGCCAGATTTACCCGAACCCGACAGTCGGGATCCGTTTTCGCAGGAGAACGCCAGTCGGATCTACCTGCTGCCGAATCTGATGACGGCGGGGAATCTCTTCTGTGGTTTCGTGGCGATCATCAAGTGTATCCAGGCGCACTACTTCATGATCGGCGCGGACATGATCACCCCAGAATCGAGCGAACTGTTCACCGAGGCGGTCTGGCTGATTTTTGGCGCAATGGCGTTTGATTCCCTCGATGGCCGGCTCGCGCGGATGGGCGGACGGGAGTCCCTGTTTGGCGGCGAGTTTGATTCGCTCACGGATATGGTTTCCTTCGGATTGGCCCCGGCCCTGATGATGTTCTTCCTCATTCTCTCGCCGACGCAGGGCTACCCCATTTTCCAGAAAATCGGCTGGTTCTTCGGTTTCGTTTACCTGCTGTGCGCCGGGATCCGGCTGGCCCGGTTCAATGTCATCACCCACCCGCTGATCAACAAAGGAGAGAAACCAGCCACCAAGGACTTCGTCGGATTACCCGTGCCCGCCGCTGCCGGCACGGTGGCGGCCCTCGTGCTGTTTCTGCTCAATCTGGCCGAGCAGGACCGCGAACTCCAACGCTGGGCCCTGGCCCTGCCGCCCTTGTTGCTCCTGATCGCCATCATGATGGTCAGCAAGATCCCCTACCCCTCCGGCAAGAACATCGATCTGCAGACCAAGACACCGCTGCCCTATTTCGTCCTGCTGCTGGTCGTGGCCGGGGCCATCATGGCATTTAAGGAAATCGGCATCGTGGTAGTGATGTTAAGCTACATCTTTTTCGGTCTCTTCCGCTCCCTGCGGCGCAAACCTGGTGAACCAACAAACCTGTGAACAACGTGGGCATCCGACCCCAGCAATTTTATGGCGGTGAATAAGCCCGAAGTTATTCGCGGTTTTACCGAAGTTAGTCGCAGAACCCGATTCGGCTCGTTTCAGTCGTGGAAAGGCCAAAAATCACGGTTTGTTGCCGTTTTTCTCGCGCATAATAAGACTGCTCTAATTACTTATTGAATCAGGTATCTTTTAGGCTTTGTTAACTTCCGCCCTACCGGCCTCATTTGAGGCCCTCCCCACGTCATGAAACTCAAGATCAATCGCGACCACTTTAGCAACGGACTCGCCCAAGTTCTCAACGTTGTTGGCTCCAAAGCCACCATGCCGATCCTCAGCAATGTGTTGATCGAAGCGGAGCGGGATCATGTGACGCTCACCACGACCAACCTTGATTTGGGCATTCGCTGCAAAATTAAGGCCGAAGTGAAGGAAGGAGGGGCCGTGACCCTCCCGGTGAAGCGTTTGGCCACCATCGTCCGCGAATTGCCCAATGTGGACGTCAATTTCACGGCGACCCCCAACCACCAGGTCAAGCTGACCTCCGGCGGCTCCAATTTCCGCATCATGGGTATCGGCAAGGACGAGTTTCCTCCGTTGCCCGAGTTTGGCGACGATCGCGCCTTCACCCTCGAGCAGCAGGAACTCACCGCGATGCTCAAGAGCGTGGCCTACGCGCAGTCGAGCGATGAGACGCGCTACATCCTCAACGGCGTCTATTTCAACTTCAAGGACGGCAAACTCTCCCTCGTCGCGACCGATGGCCGCCGTCTCGCCCTCACTTCGAAGGAAATGGAAGTTCCCGATGACGCTGCCGGTGCCATCATCCTCCCAGCCAAGACGGTCAATGAACTGCAACGCATGCTCGATAAAGGCGAGAAGCTGAAAGTCTCGTTCAATGAACGCCGCGCCGCATTCGAGATCACGACTGACAAGGATTCGAGCGGTTTGGTCGATTCGATCTACCTCTACTCGAAGGTCGTGGAAGGAAATTATCCGAACTACCAACAGGTTATCCCCAAGGAAACCCACCAACGGATCAAGCTGGAGCGCGAGCTCCTCCAGCAGTGCATCCACCGGGCCGCTTTGGTCTGCTCGGAGAAGTCGAATTCGGTGAAACTCAAGCTCACATCCAACCTGCTGGAAATCACGGCCCAAAGCCCTGACTTCGGTGAGGCTCACGAATCGATGGCGATCAGCTACAGTGGTCCCGATCTGCAAGTTGCTTTTAATCCGCAATTTATGCTGGATCCCCTGAAGGCGCTTTCGAAAGATGAGGTTTTCTTTGAGGTGAAGGACGAAGTGAGCCCGGGCGTCTTCAAGACGCTTGAGAGCTTCATTTGCGTGATCATGCCGGTGCGGTTGAGCTAAGCTTGACCCCCTGATTTCGCACCCGGTTTAGCGTCGCCGCTTGCTGCTGAAGCGGCGTAGCCTTGTCGAGTTATTCACCGATGGATCCGACTTATCCTCTAGTCTTCGCGATGGTCTTTTCGCTGGTCCTTTATCAGGTCAACCAGCGCCGGGGTTCGCCCGTGCTCGCCATCTTCAATCGCTGGATGCGATGGATGATCTTCGGATTTGGGCTGGCCAAGATCGTGATCGATCTGGGCTGGAGTGAACGCCCCTACTGGGCTTTGGCGGCGGTGTTTTTGCTCAGTTATGCGCTAATCGAAACCATTTATCGTTGGATCGAGATCAAGGCGCTCAGCCTCAGTCCGATCCCGCTGTTTCCGCGCTTTGCCATCAATTCCAGCGGCGACGAATGGCCCACCCAACCGCGTTTGCTCCAGGAGCGGGATTGGTTGCGGCAGGAGGGATTTCGCTCCGTGCAGTCACTCCGGGCAGAGATTGCCCCGAGCATCTATCTGCGCATGTCGGTGTATCAGGACAGTTCGGACAAACTGCGGATCCAGGTCCTGTTTTTGCCGCAGCCGTCCGGCAACATCGTCATGTGCGCCAGCCTGGCGTCCCAAACCAGCGACGGCACCCGTTACGTTACCGACAACCTCTACCTCCCGTTCGCCGGATTTTATCCCGAAAACTGGCTGGTCGACCGCAGCCCCTGGCGGCGGCGGTTGAAGGCGCTCCTCACCCGGCACCGCGCGCGGGTCAAAACCGAACCAGATGCGCTACAGCCGTGGGAAACCGAGCCGCTGGCCGATTTGAACGCCCAACAACATGCCTTGGAGCAGGTGAACACAGAGTTGGGGTTTCTCTTTCCTCATCACGAACGCGATGAACACGGCAAAATGACCAGCGAAGCCCGCTACCGGGTATGGAAAGAAGCGTGGCTGCTGAATTATTTCGGCCGCAGTGCACGTTATTTTTGAGTTCCGCTGCTACAAACGTCATCCGAATGAGTTCCGCCAGAGTTGCGTTGGCCCTTCCCCTGCTCTCAATAGGGAGCTCCTGAAATCCGCTCTTTTGCCATGGTGAACCTCCAGCCCTCAACCAACGCGCCTGTTTCGGGACGGTCTGGCATCGTCGTTTCGACTCCCGGTCGGATCAGGTGGTTGGCTATATCGGTGGGCGTAATCGCGTTCAGTCTGACCCTGTTCGCGTTTATCACGACAAAGCGGACGGCGCAGGAAGCCGACGTGAGCCGTTTCGGAAATCTGAGTCAGCAGTTGAGTTCGGGTTTTGACGAACGCCTCCGCAATAC
>CAKZMS010000769.1 GCA_937128785.1 uncultured Opitutaceae bacterium
AAGCCACTGCTGGTGGCCGATGCCGAAAACAACCCGCCGCGGGGCACCGTGATCATGGGCACCGTCAAAGGTGACCTCCACGACATCGGCAAGAACCTCGTATCCATGATGGCTGAAGGCGCCGGATTCCAAATCATCGACATCGGCGTCGACCAACCCGTCGAGGCCTTCAAGGACGCCTGCCGTGAGAACAAAGCACAGATCGTCGGCATGTCCGCCCTGCTGACCACCACCATGCCTTACATGAAGACGGTAATCGATGCCTTCCGGGCCGATGAAGAGTTCGCCAATGTCCAAATCGCCGTCGGTGGTGCACCGGTAAATCGCATGTTCGCCGACGAGATTGAAGCCGACGGCTACGGAGCCGATGCGCCTTCGAGCGTTGAATTGTTCCTCGAATTGGTGACGGCCTAGTCCGCTGTTGCTTCCCGAGGGTTCCCACCATGACGCTACCCGAGAAACTCGCCGATACCGAGCGATTCCTCGTGGGAGTGGAACTGGTTTCCACGCGCGGCACCGTCGTGGAGACCCGGGCAGCGAAGACCGTCGAATTTGCCGAGGCTCTCGCGGCCCACGACGACATCGATTGGGTTTCGATCACCGATAACGCCGGCGGCAACCCGCAGCTCGCCCCGGCGGCCTTGGGCGATCTGATCCGGGGGGCCGGCCGCGAGGTCGTCGTCCACCTCTCCTGCAAGGACTTCAATCGTAACGCCCTCGAGTCGGAGGCGTGGCACCTCTCGACCTTGGGTCTGCACAACCTGCTTGCGCTCTCCGGCGACTACTCCGGCCAAGGCGTAAATGGCGGGGCCAAACCCGTTTTCGATATCGACGCGGTGGGTTTGCTGACCCTGCTCGCCCAGATGAATAGCGGCATGGATGTCACCCGGCCCGGGGCGAAGAAAAACGCCCGCCTCGGCGCGACTCAGTTCTTCTCCGGCTGCGTCGTCACCAATTTCAAACTGCACGAAAACGAGATCGTGCCCCAGCTCCTCAAGCTGGAGAAAAAGCTCGAATGCGGCGCGCAGTGGATCGTCAACCAGATCGGTTACGACTCGCGCAAGATCCATGAACTGATCGTCTGGTTGCGACAACGCGGCTGGGGCCATGTGCCGCTCGTCGGCAACGTCTACGTGCTCAATCCGCGCGTCGCGAAGTTGTTTCGCTCCCAGAAAATTCCCGGTGTCGTGGTGTCCGACGAGCTGGCCGAAATCTGCGCTTCGCACGCCGATTCGCCCGACCATGGTAAAGCCTTCTTTCTCGAACTCGCCGCCAAACAACTCGCGATCTACCGCGGGCTCGGTTATCGCGGCGGCTATCTCGGTGGCGTGCGTCGGATCGCCGATGTCGAACGCGTCATGGAGATCGAGCGCTCGTTTGGTCCCAACGACTGGAAAACCTTTGCGCAGGAAATCCGCTTTAGCCGCCCGGGTGAGTTTTTCTGTTACGGCGAAGATCCGGAAACTGGCCTGGCCGATGCGAGTGCCCCCAATCCCAGCCTGACCGCCCCCGGCGCGCACACCTCCAACGTCACCTATTCCTACCGCTTTTCGAAATTTGTCCACGGCCTGATGTTCGAGGATGGCAAGGGGCTTTGGAACACCGGCAAGAAACTCACCGCCAACGCCCGGGACCCGATGCAGGGCCCCGGGTGGATGCGCTTCATGGAACACACCGGCAAGGTCGCTATGTTTGGCTGCAAGGACTGCGGCGATTGTTCCCTGCCCGATATGGAGTTTCTCTGCCCGGAATCCGCCTGCGCTAAAAACCAACGCAACGGTCCCTGTGGCGGCACCCGAGACGGCCTCTGCGAAGTCGACGATTTTGAGTGTGTGTGGTCGCGCGCCTATGACCGCGCCAAGTTTGCCGGCCGCGCCGAGACCCTGCTCGATCACGCTCCCGTCATGCAGGACCAACACCTGCGCGGCACCTCCAGCTGGGCCAATACCTGGGCGGGCCGCGACCATCTGGCTCGCCCGATAACCGTGCCAGAACCGCAGACCCCAATCCCGGTGACGGGGCGCGGGGCGGAGTCCCGCCCGAAGTAACAAAATCCAAGTAGCAAGTAACCAGAGTCAGACCCACTGCATCGCGCATCCTGCAACCCCATCCCGTTTCCACTTTATGAATACCGAATCTTCCCTCGCCGCGACTGGAGCTCCCGTGGCTCAACCCAACATCATCGGCGAACTCATCAACAACGCCTACGCCCGCGCTCGCCGCGCTTGGGAAGCGCGCGATGTTTCCGGCTATCAACACCTCGCCAAACTCCAGGCCGACGCCGGCGCCGAGTTGGTCAACCTCAACGTCGACGGCACCCAGAAGGTCTCCGTGCGCGTTGAAGAGATGCTGGAGTTTTTGCCCATCGTTATTCCCGCGATTCAAGAGGTCACCAATGTCTCCCTCAGCTTCGACAACCCCAACATCGACTACCACAAAGTTGCGCTCCAAGCCTACGATCCCAGCAAGAGTCGCGGCAAGCCCTTGCTCAACTCCCTGGCCGCATCGCGGGACGATCTCGATGGCATGATCGAGCTCATCCGCGAGCATGACATGCGATGCATCGTCATGGCCTCGGAGTGCTTCCTGCCGGATGGCGGCAGCGGCCAGAGTCTCGATCCGAAAGACAGCTACGAAACCGTCGTCCGCTTCGTCGATATGCTGGTCTCCAAGGCGAACCGCACGGTCGATGACATCATCGTCGACCCGGGCCTGGCCCCCGTCGGCGCCGATACTTACGGGCTCGTGAACATTGGTCTCGATACGATGCGACTTTGCTCCGAAGACCCGCAGCTCAAGGGCCTGCACTATTCGGTCGGGCTTTCTAATTTCGCCTGGGGCACTCCCAAGGCCGTGAAACCCCTACTGGAGCGCGCTTACTTGACCATCGGTGGACGTCTCGGACTCGACTACGCTCTCGCCAACGTCGAGGCCAACTCAACGCCACTCGAACCCAATCACCCGATCATCACCGAGCTCGAAGCCGCTCTCGAAGGCGGCCGCGCCCAAGATGGCGCAACCGCCGAGGATGCCGGCTTCCGCCAAGCTGAAATGATCATGGATCTCTGCTCCGAGTATATCGAAGAATGAGTCTGACTTTCCCAGAGGTTGCCGCCGCCCTCCGTCGGCTCCATCGGCCCGACGGATCCGTGTGGTTGCAGGTAGGGCGGGTTTTCCCGGGCCAAGACACCTCGGTGATTCCGAACGGCCACGTCGTTTTCACTTCCGAGGGAATTCTCCACGCCGGGGCCGATCGACCCGATCCGGTCTTTGTGCGCGACGATCAGACGACCCCCGATCTCGTGTTGCCCGAGCACACCCTGCTGCCGGGCCTGACGGACGCTCACACGCACTTGTTTCTGGAAGGAGGCGAAAGGGACCCCACCGCCCGTTCCGCTCACCTGAAACGCTCAGGCGCCGAACAGCTCGAGCAAGCCCACCGGCGTCTCCAACGTCTCGTTTCCCTTGGCGTCACCGCTGTCCGCGAAGCCGGCGACAAGGCCAACATCGGCCTCGATCTCCAGGCCCGCTACCGATCCGTCAACCGCGGGATCATGCCTTACGTCGATGCGCCGGGTGCAGCCATCAACCACCAGAAACGTTACGGCTCTTTCATGGCCCGCCCGATGGAAGAACAAGGCACGCCCGCCGCCACCGTGGCCGATCGCGTGGCCGCGGGTGCCCACCGGATCAAACTACTGGCGACCGGGATCATCAATTTCGAGAAAGGTGCCGTCACCGCAAAGCCGCAGATGCCGGTCGAGGAGCTGCGCGAGTTTGTCGCTGCCGCAAAGTCGCACGGCCAACAAACGATGGTGCACTGCTCCGGCAACGATGGCGTGAACAACTGCATCGACGGCGGCATCGACACCATTGAACACGGTTACTTCATCGACGACGATCAACTCGCCCGCATCCGCGACGCGGACATGGTCTGGGTGCCCACTTTCGCCCCCGTGCAGTTCCAACTCGATGAACCGCACCACATCGGCTGGAGTGAACAAGTATGCGATCACCTTCGCCGCATCATCGACGGCCATTCCCGCAGCCTGCAGCGTGCTATCGAAATCGGCGTGCGCGTGGTCGCGGGCAGTGACGCCGGATCGCACGGGGTTGCTCACGGCTGGGGCTTCCTGCGCGAGCTGGAGCTCATGCAAGCCGCCGGGCTGACCGCCCCGCAAGTGCTCCAAACCGCCACCGGCGCCGGCGTGGAGCGCATGGGTTACACCGAAACCTTCGGGGTGCTTGCGGCCGGGGCGAAAGCCCGCTTCCTGCTGACGGATCACGATGTGCTCTCTTCGGTCACTCATCTGCGCGAAGATAAGGTGGTTGTTTTCGATGAACACGTACTCGACCAAAACGACGACCCATCCACTCCCGGCCTCTAAACTTTCTCATGTCTAAAAAAGTCACCATCAACCAACGGGTCGGCGAATTCGCCCCGGGCACCTCGCTGTTCGATATCGGTGAGTCCATGGAGATTGCCGTGCCGTCGTCGTGCCGCGGCCAGGGCAAGTGCCGCGAGTGTTTGATGGAAATCACCACTGGGATGGAGAGCCTCACGCCCAAGGTGGAGGAGGAGAACCATCTCAAGGAGAACTTCCGACTTTCCTGCTGCACCCGCCTCACGGACGTTCCCGGCGAGGTGCAGGCGCACACCATGCGCCGCGCCGAGATCAAGGTGGAAGAAGGAGCCATGAACCTGCCGCCGGAAGCCACCCCTGCGACCTACGATCCCGCCGTCACCCGCGACGGCAACCGCATCCTGATCGAAGGTAAAGAGGTTGCGCAGAGCACCGGAGCACTGCTGGGCCTCGCGATCGACATTGGCACAACCACCGTGGTGGTGCGGGCGGTTGATCTGGAGTCCGGTTCAATCGTCGCCACCACCTCGCTGGAGAATCCGCAACGCTTCGGCGGCACGGATGTGATGTCCCGCATCCAATACGACACCGACCACTCGGGCCGCCTGTTGCAACGCACCCTGCTCGGTTACCTTTCACGCGCAATCAGCGCGCTGCCCATCGATACGAATGACGTCTACGAGATCGTCGTCGCGGGCAATCCCACCATGCGCGACCTGTTCCTCGGCATGGATGTCACCACCATCGGGCAGCGCCCCTACCAATCCCTTTCCGAGAAGGCATGGAAAGCCGGCGAGGTCGATACTACGGCCGTCATCGTGTCCGCCCGTAAACTGCGCCTGCCCGCCAACCCGGCGGCTCGCGTCTACGCCATGCCGGTGGTAAGCGGCCACGTCGGCGGCGATGCCGCGGCGTGCCTGCTGGCCGTGGCGGGCGACCACAGCGAAGAGACCATCGCAATCATGGACATCGGCACCAACACCGAAGTGTTCATCGGTAATCGCGATCGACTGCTGGCCGCTTCCTGTCCGGCGGGACCGGCGTTTGAAGGCCGCGCCATCAGCCAAGGCATGCCCGGTCTGGCTGGGGCGATCGAGAAAGTTCGTATTACGAACAATGGTGACATCGAAACCTCTGTAATCGGCGACGGCGAGCCCGAGGGAATTTGTGGTTCGGGCCTCATCGCGCTGCTGGCCGAGCTCAAACGCACGGAGCGCATGAATGCCTTTGGCCGGTTTGAGGACGGCGAGGACTCCTTCACCGTCGATGCCAAAAACCAAATCAAGTTTTTGGAAAGCGACATCAACGAACTTGCCCAAGCCAAAGGCGCCAACGTTGCCGGACTCCGCATCGTGGCCCAGGCCTATGATATCACGCTCGGGCAGTTGGACAAATTCTACCTCGCCGGCGGATTTGGTCGCCATCTCGACATCGAGGCTTCCAAGGAGATCGGACTGATCCCCGATCTGCCCAATGAAAAGATTATTCAGATCGGCAATGCCGCTATTGAGGGCGCGACCCTTGCCCTGCTTTCCCTGACGCGTCGGGGGGAGCTGGAGGAAAAAATCAAGACCATCGAACACATCGAGTTGGAAACCAACCCGGACTTCTTTGATCACTTTGTGGAAGGGTGTCAGTTCCAACGCTTCGGTGTCGCGGAGGAGGAGTTCGCCGGATGATGTTGAATCAGGAGATTCACCCGCGGATCGAGGTCGACGAGCGGACGTTCAAGCGGTTCCTGCGCTTTCCCCCGGCCCGCGCATTCGAAGGGGCCATGGCCGAAGCCGCCGCCTGGGCGAAAGACTGGTTTACGCAAAACGGACGCCCTTGGGTGGTCAGTCTCAAAGCCGATGCCGCCATTCGTGCCACGACTGGCGACCGTTGGCCACCAGAGACTGACTTGGGAGTCATTGTCGCCAGTGCCGGTCCGGAAGCGGAGGCGCATGCCGGGGCCTGCTTCGAAAACGACGAGCCCGATCGCTACTACTTTCTGGAGTGCTACGCCGCCGCCGTGGTCGACGAACTCCTGACCCGGGCCCGCAACGCCCACGGACAGTCACGCCACTACTCACCGGGCTACCCGGAATGGGGCATCGAGGCTAATATTCCCTTGCTGCGAGCGATCCAGAATCAAGTCACCCTGCCCGGGCCCCTGCGCACGTTGGACTCCGGCATGCTCGTACCGAAAAAATCCCAGATCGCAGTCTTTGCACTCAACCCATCTTCGCTCGAAACCCCATGAGTTCCTCGGAAACAAACTACACGTTCCCTCCTCGCGTGTTGCAGCGCTGGACTCGCAACAACCTGCAGTTGAAGCCCCGCGAAGACGGGGGGCACGACGCGGAGTTTCGTTTTCACGGCAGCACCTGCGGCAACATTGCGTTCGATCTGCTCTCCCACGTGACCGTCGGCCCGACCGAAGAAGGTCGCCCCCTTCGCGACCTGCCTTGTGAGCCGGCGCCCCACGGCGATGGCCACACCCGCATGTGTTGCTGGCGCGAAAACGCCGAAACGGTCAAGGACTGGATGCAACGCGAAACCCCGTTGCAGGGCCAGCCCCTGGCGGATGCTTTAACCTGGGGACCGAACAAGTCTGCCTCCGGTTGCCTTTGTCATGTCGATGGGCGTCTCCACAAATGGAACGCCGTCTTCCAGACTCTTCACTTCGCCCTTTCGCAAACTGAAACCACCCCCTGATTAATTACTCATGAAAACCGAACTCGCTCCCGCAAATCCCGATGTTGAAGAGGCCCTCCGCCCCGAGAAGAACGACCGCTCCGGCGTAGGGGTGCACTACGCCGACGCCTACCTGAAACCCCTCAAGAAGAAGATCGAACTGCCCGACGGCACAAAGTTTTCCGCCAAGCGCCGCGGACTGAAGATCACCCTCGCCTGGGGCACCAACAAAGGGGAAGGCCTGCTCCGACGGATCGACAAAGGGCCCGACCCCAAAGACATGTTGCAAGCCGCCCTCGACGAAGCCGGCGAAGCCCTCGGCGCCAAACTCATCACCGAAGACGGTAAACTCTGGCTCGAACACGAAGCCACCTCTTGATTCGCTCCGACTTGTCTTACCTATTCTGATCATGTCTACCCCCCCCCTAATTCTCCAAGCCTATCTCTGGAGCCTGACGAATCAGCAAAACGCGGACGGCACCGATTGGTCCATGCTGCAAAAACTTGAAGCGATCAAGGCCGCCGGTTTCGAAGCCTGCACCACCGGCATCGGCACCCCGGGCCTGCAAGAGGCCATCACCGCCACGGGACTCCGCTACGGCGGCTTCTTTGATGCCGGGGCGGTGGAACACGTCGCGCCGCGCATCGCCAAGTCGCTCGAGCTCGGGGATGGCCCCATCAATTGCCAACTGGCCGATCACGACACCCCTGTCGAAGAGGCCGTCGAGTTGACCGCCGCCCTCATGGCCGAGGCCGAGAACCAAGGCGCGGAGGTCTACCTCGAGGTGCATCGCGATACCTGCACTGAAACCCCGGAAAAAACCTACGCCATCGCCGAAGGGGTGAAGGCCAAAACCGGCAAATATCCGCGCGTCAATTTTGACTTCTCCCACCCCGCATCGGTGAAGCACCTTGGTCCCGGCAACTACGGCGAGCGGCTGTTCGAGAACATCCCGCTGTTCCAAGCATCCACGTTGTGGCACATGCGGCCCTTCAACGGCCACCACTGCCAAGTGCCGGTGACCGATGGCACCTCCGCCCACTCGCCGGAATACATCGAGCTGCGGCCCTTCATTCGTAAGGCCTTTGACCTGTGGTTGGCCGGACCTCGTCCGGGCAACACCTTCTGGGCCTGTCCGGAAGTCGGCCCTAAAATCGGCTACGGCCTGAGTTGCTTCCCCGACAGCTGGCACGAAGCCCAAGAGCTCGGCAAAGACCTTCGCGTCCTGTGGGCCGAAGCTCTGGCGGCAGTCTAGTAAACGCTGTTTTCAACCACGGATGAACACGGATGGACACAGATACCACTCCACCGCTGGGTCCAAGCTGGAACCGGGTTTATTCGTGTTCATCCGTGGTTAAACATGGCTGCCTCCCAGTCCCCCACCGCCGATCCTGAGCCGCCGCGTAAACTGCTGCGACTGACTCAATCAGTGCCGCCCGAGAAAGCGGTGGGTGCGACCGCTGTGCTTAATTCCATGCGCCACGTGCAGGCTCAGTCCGGGCTGGCTCGTGGCACCAAGGCGCTTCTGAGAGCCAACCAAAAGGGCGGCTTCGACTGTCCGAGTTGCGCGTGGCCGGACCCGGACGACGAACGTTCCAGTTTTGAGTTCTGCGAAAACGGCGCCAAGGCCATCGCCACCGAGACCACCCGCAAGCGAGCGGACCGGGAGCTGTTTGCCCAAAATTCCATCGCTGATCTGGCGGCATGGTCGGATTTCGAACTCAACGATGCCGGTCGACTGACCGAGCCGATGGTGCTCGATGCCGGCGCGACCCACTACCGCCCCATTGGCTGGGATGACGCGTTCGCGTTGATCGCGGAGGAGCTCAACGCCACCGATCCCAACGAGGCCATTTTCTACACCTCGGGACGGGCCAGCAACGAGGCGGCATTTCTCTACCAACTTTTCGTCCGTCAGTTTGGCACCAACAACCTGCCCGACTGTTCCAACATGTGTCATGAGTCCAGCGGCGCAGCGCTCAAGATGACGATCGGCATCGGCAAGGGCACCGTGACCCTCGATGACATCGAGCACACCGACTGCGTCATGGTGATCGGACAGAACCCCGGCACGAATCACCCCCGGATGCTCACCTCACTGGAAAAGACGGTGCAGCACGGTGGACGCATCGTTTCGGTCAATCCCCTGCTCGAAACGGGCGTCAAAGCGTTCGCTCACCCGCAAAAAATCTCCGGCCTGCTGGGCAAAGCGACACCACTCCAGTCGCTGCATGTGCCGGTGCGCATCAACGGCGATCTACCTTTCGTGAAAGGACTGCTCAAATGCGTGCTCGCCGCCGAGTCGGCCAACCCCGGAAGCGTCGTTGACCGCACCTTCATCGAGCAGCACACCGAGGGCTACGAAGCCCTGGTAGCCGACCTCGAACACATATCGTGGGAAGATATCGCGCATCAATCCGGGCTGACGAAAAATCAGATCCAGGAAGCCGCCGAGGTGTTCATCGGCGCCAAGGAGGCGATCACCTGCTGGGCGATGGGACTCACCCAGCACCACAACGCCGTCGAGACCATCCAGGAGTTGGTCAACCTCCACCTGCTCACCGGCAAGATCGGACGACCCCGCAGCGGCCTGTGTCCCGTGCGCGGCCACAGTAATGTGCAGGGCGACCGCACGATGGGCATCTGGGAACGCCCACCCGAACCCTTCCTCAAAAAACTCGACCAGGAGTTCGGCTTCAAATCTCCCCGCGAGTTCGGCTACGACACTGTGGAAGCGATCGAGGCCATGCACGAGGGCAAAGCCCGCGTGTTTTTCGCCTTGGGCGGAAACTTCCTCTCGGCCGCCCCCGATACGCACTTCACCGCCGAAGCGCTGCGCAAATGCGCGCTCACCGTGCAGGTTTCGACCAAGCTGAATCGCAGCCATCTCATCACCGGCCAACGCGCGCTGATCCTGCCCTGTCTTGGCCGCACCGAAACCGATCTCCGCAACGGCCAGCCTCAGTTCGTTACGGTGGAGAACTCGATGGGCGTCGTGCACAGCTCCGAGGGCAGACTCGATCCGGCGTCATCCGATCTGCTCAGCGAGGTCGCCATCGTCTGCTGTCTGGCTGCGGCCACGCTCGGCGAGCGTTCCACGGTGCCGTGGGCGGATATGGCGCAGGACTACAATCTCATCCGCGAGCGGATCGAGCGCGTCGTGCCGGGCTTCGACAAGTTCAACCTGCGCATCCATCAACCGGGAGGATTCTATCTGCCCAACGGCGTGAAGGAACGCCGTTGGGATACCAAAAACGGCAAGGCGCGCTTCACGGTGAACACCCTCAATCCGCTGCGACTCGAAGCGGGCCAACTCCTGCTGCAGACCTTCCGCAGTCACGACCAGTTCAATACCACGATCTACGGCAACAACGACCGCTACCGCGGCATCGCCAACGAACGGCGCGTGATTTTCCTCAACCGCGAGGACATGCGCGAGCGGGGCATCGAGCCACAGCAACCCGTCGACATCACAAGTCACTTCCACGGCGAAACTCGGACCGCGGAGCTTTTCCTCGCCATCCCCTACGAGACCCCTCGTGGTTGTGCCGCCGCCTACTACCCCGAGGCCAATGTGCTGGTGCCGATTCACGCCACGGCGAATATCAGCCAAACCCCGACCTCCAAATCGATCGTGATTACGATCGCACCGCACGCCGGGTGAACCGGCCACTCCGACGCTGGTTTTACCACGAAGTTCACGAAGGGCCACGAAGCCACTGGGGCATATCGTTAAAGATTGAGATGAAGGCTTACTGCCGAATCGCGACTCTTTTGATCCTCATGCTTTGTGGGGTCGGCTGCAGCACCACGCCGCTGGAAGACCACGGCCAGACGCGTTTCGAACAGAAACAGGAACAAAGCCGGGACCTCTCGCACGGCGAACGGTTTCCTTGAACCACTCCACTGCTGTTTTGTCACAGAGCACACAGAGGAGATTCGGAGCGCACGGAGCCGTCAGCATTCAGAGACAAAAAGTTAGGGCGCGTCTCGCCTGCCCACCATAGCCTCGGCGAAGGAGGGCCGAGAGCGCCCTACCTCAAAACACTACAGGTTGACGGCTCCGTGAGCTCTGTGCCTGCTCCGTGATCTCTGTGTCAAAAAATACCTGCCTCTCAGCTACCCTGCCGCGTCGGCCATTTCCTGAGCCCGGAGGGAGATTTCGGCTGACTTGAAAATGTGAGCCTGAGTCATCGCTTTTTCGGTGCCGTTGATCAGGTCGAGGATCATGGCCCCAAAGAACGGGAACCCTACCTTGTCCGCACATTCGATAAGTTGGGTGCCGTCTTCATTGACCAAGTAGATGCGGTCACGCGGATCACCGGGTTGTGCCGGATCCCAATATTTGCGAATCTCCAAGGTGCCCTTGGTGCCGACCACAAAGGTGCGGCCATCACCCCACACCGGAGACGCATCAGGCGTAAACCAATCCAGGCGATAATAACCGGAAGCGCCGCTGCTCATCGTGTAGGACACTTCACCAAAGTCCTCGAATTCCGGGTGGTCTGGATTGGAGAAATTGGCGACGCGGGCACACTTGATTTTGGCATCGGTTGACCCGGTCAACGCCAGCAACTGGTCACACTGGTGGGAGCCGATATCGGTGATGATACCGCCATATTGTTCCTTGTCCCAGAACCAGTCAGGGCGGCTGTCCTTAGAGAGTCGGTGCGGAGCGAGGTTGATCACCTGCACCACGTCACCGATGGCGCCGCCTTGGACGAGTTCGGTCGCCTTGACCGCGGACTCCACGTGCAAGCGCTCACTAAAATACACCATGTAACGGCGGCCGGTCTCCGTGACCTTGGCCTTCACCGCTTCCAGTTGTGCCATGGTGGTGAAAGGACACTTGTCGGTGAAATAATCCTTCCCCGCATCCATGACTTGAATGCCGATATCAGCGCGGCGATTAGGGATGGCAGCGGCCGCGACCAGCTTGATCTCGGGATCAGTCAGGACCGCCTCGAAGGAATCCGCCACGGGGGTATCGGGATGGCTCTCCAAGAACTTCGCCACCTTCTCCGGATCGGGATCATAAACGCAGGCCAACTCAGCACCGGCCTCCAGCAGGCCGTTTACTTGGCCGTAGATATGACCGTGGTCGAGAAATGCGGTCGCAAATTTGTAGTCGCCCGGGGCGACGACTTTTTCCGAGTGGGCAGCTTGGGGGGCGTAATCAAATCCGGTTTTGGAGGCCATGGTCTGACATCCAAACCCGACCTCGAACCAAGGACCAGACGGATTTAAGAAAACCGTTTCATTCCACGTCGGTCTCGCGGGCCGCGAGGGCGCGCCAGGTCCGCGGCGAGACCCCAAACTCCTGCTTGAACGCAGCGGACAAATGAAACGCCGAACTGTAACCCAGGCGGTCAGCCAATTGGTCCAATCCGACCCCACTCGAACCCAGCATCCGTCGCGCCCGGTCCAACCGCAGGCGAGCCAGATAACGATGCGGGGCCATGCCGGTGACGCGCCGAAACTCCCGCCGAAAATGGGAATAGGACACCCCCAACTCCCGGGCCAGAGTCTCCGCCCGTGGGGCATGGCGTAAGTCGGCGGCCATGCGTTGTTCGGCTTCCTGCACCCAAGTCGCCTGATCCGAGTGAGCTCTCCCCGGAGTCGACTCGCCCACGATCATGGCCAGCGCCTGTAATCCCAGCGCCCCTCGCTCCGCATCGTTGGAAGACGCCTTGATCCACGAAAGCTTGGCGTGAATCTCCCGCATGACCCGTTCCAGCTCGGTCGGGCGGCGACACGGGATCACCCGCGCCGCGGGTTCGAGCTGCCCCGAGGAGATCAACCGATCAACGACCGGCCCTTCCAATTCGATCCACAACTCCTCCCAACCGGTCGCCTCGGCCGGGCGGTAGCGATGCCAACGTCGTGGTGGCAGCACGAACACATCCCCTCGACTTACCTCTCGGTGGGGAAAATCCCGTGATTCAAACCGGCCCTTTCCATCAAGAATGAGCACCAGCTGCATGGCCCCCAGCACCCGCCCCTCATCCCACGTGAACCCGTGATCGGCCGGATGACCAGGAGGCGGATAGGGCTCACCAGCAGCGACCTTCTGAGTGCCTCCTCCGGTCACCGCCAAACCCCAAACCTGCGTCATGGGAGACGAAGGCAAGTAGCGGGCAAAGGGAGGATTAGCGGTGATCATTTTCTATATGTTTTTGATCAGTCTGCACATTCATTCCAAGGTCCAAATCCGGTATGTTGGCTGACTTGCCCCCTCCCCCATCAATCGGGAGCAAGTTGATTGCTCACTT
Organism: uncultured Opitutaceae bacterium; assembly: GCA_937128785.1. Classification (GTDB taxonomy): domain Bacteria; phylum Verrucomicrobiota; class Verrucomicrobiia; order Opitutales; family Opitutaceae; genus Actomonas. The sequence continues at coordinate 13,314 of CAKZMS010000769.1, forward strand.
TCAGTATCTTCAAAAAACCCTATGAAAGCCTCCCCACCCCTCCATTGCGCTGCCGTGGATCTTGGAGCCACTTCCGGTCGCGTCATGATCGGCACCTGGTCAAAACGACAACTCACCCTCCGGGAGGTGCACCGTTTTCCCAATGGGGTCAGGCAAGTTGGCGAACGCGCCTACTGGGATATCGCCGGACTCTGGGAACAGGTGCAACACGGCCTAAACCTCGCCGCCGCCAGTCTGCCCGAGGGCGAAATGATCAGCAGTGTCGGCGTGGAGACTTGGGGCGTTGACTACGTCCTGACGGATGCCGAGGGACGCGCCGTCTATCCCATCCATGCCTATCGCGACAGCCGCACGCAGGCCGGATTGAAGGCCCTCGAAGACGATCCGGTCCAGCTCGCCAAGATTTACCGCGCCACCGGCATCCCGGCGGTTTTCTACAACACGTCACTGCAACTGGCCGAAACCATCCAGACTCATCCGGCCATCACCTCGACGGCCGCCCGCTGCCTCTTACTCCCGGACTACTTCAACTTTCTCCTGAGCGGCAAAATGGTAAACGGTCAGGCCATCGCGGGCACTGCCCAGCTACTGGACGTGAAACGCGAATCCTGGTCGCGCAGCACACTCAAGCACTTCGGCATTCCGCCCAAATGGTTCACGCCTCCCCAACGCAGTGCCACCCGGCTGGGCACGGTCCGCGGCATTCCAGCACTCAAGAAAACCAAGGTCATTGCCGTGCCCGGACACGACACCACCTGCGCCTATGATGCGATCCCCGCCGCGGCCGATGGCTCGGACATTCTACTGAGCTCCGGCACCTGGTCGATCGTCGGCATGGAGCACGACAAACCGCTGCTCAATCGCACCGCCGCCGAGGCCCGCATCGCCAACGATCAAACCGGACGCGGCGACTACCGTCCCTTGGTCAATGTAATCGGACTTTGGCTGATGGAGGAAACGCTCAAGGATTTCCAAAGCCGGCCCAGCAAAGCCAGCGAATGGAACAAACTCATCAAGGCCGCCAGTGCGCTGCCAGCGCCCGATGCGCTGCTCGACGTCAAGGATCCCGCTTTCGCCAGCCCTCCCTCCATGCGCAAAGCGATCGACGCCCAACTC
>CAKZMS010000770.1 GCA_937128785.1 uncultured Opitutaceae bacterium
GAGTCGCGCCCAGCACGTATCGGATAGGTGAAACGAAATCGACAGGTGCGCGCTCAAACCAATCGGCCGACTCATACCAACGCACATTTTCCCATACCATCCCAGGCCTCAGCAACAGGGTGCGCTGATCCTGGCCGTTCAAAGGCATCCATCCCCAAAACGTCCCCTCAGCCATCTGCGCAAACTCCAAACGTTGGGAACGGACTTTGGTCAAAAGATCGGGTCCGATGAGATCCAAACTTGGCCTAAATTGGCTATGCTCCTCATCCCGCACACCCACCGTAAACCAAGCCGGAATCCGGGCCGGAAAACCCGCCGGCAGATAGCGCGGCACCCACGTGGCTTTCGCAATGTAGTGATCGCGCGCCGGCACGTCGCGAAATTCCATGGTGGCAAACTCAATTTCCGGAAACTGTTCGCGGTACCAATATTCGAGTTCCTGCACGGCGTTGAACTCGACCTTCCAATCGGTAAGTAGCGGATCCTCGGCGAACCGCGGTATTTCCAAATCAAATACTGCCTTCAATCCACCATCCGCGGCGGCCTGCCAGGGAAACCGGATACCGTCGGCCGTCAGGATGGATCCGGCATCATCCACGATGCGGTAGGACAAATAAGAATCAGGTTCGATCGCCTGGCTCGTTTGGTATGTCCCGCTGACCTTCATGCTCTGATCGCCCGGTTCGTAGATGGCTTGGCCCGAGACCGTCCATTCCTGTTGCCCGGACCCTTCGAAAGCATGGGTATGACCAGCGCCAAAGTCCAAAATCACCTCCGCCGCCATCTGGCCCGTCGCCGTGCAAATAAGTCCCGCGGCCCACCTCGAGAAAATGCGAAGAAGTGTCTTCATTGCTGAACCAATTTCTCCGGATGGTTGATGGCCATGAGGGTCAGCAGATGAGAATCAAGCGGCCACTCCCACGGGACCAATCCCGACAGGGTCGACTGCCACCCACCATGCTGGGCGCTGCGGGTGCGGCCCCAGCGATTCCAACCATTGCCCGTGAAAGTGAGCGGAGGCTCGATCCCCAACTCCTCGAGCACCATCACCGGCACATCCTGCAAACCCGCGAGTCGATCCACCCGTTGCGTCGGACGATCAAACCCTACCATCACCATCGGAATTGTATCCGGGTGATGTCGTTGCGGCTTCGTTTCCACAATTTGGTCCAGCGGCCCCGTCACGGCACTATCGTGATCGCCGAAAATCGCGATGAGACAATTGTCCAGCAGGTCAGCGGCCTCGAGATCGGCAAAAAATTCCGCCAGCGCCTCGTCTACGTAACGCACCGAGCGAATATACTCTTCGGCGATCGTGCCAGGCTCCACACCTTCGATTTTGGCGATATAGTCGTAGGGGTGGTGATTGGTGAGCGTGATCAGGTGGAGGAACAGCGGACTCTCGCTTGATTGCAGTTTTTCGACCGCGGCCCCAAGCACCTCCTTGTCCGACCAGCCCCATCCGATCTTCGTATCGAGATCGAGCGATTCCTGAAAGATCATCTCGTCGTACCCCAGCGCTTCGTGCGCCTTGCCTCGTTGCCAAAAGGCGCCGTTGAAACCATGCATGGAAACGGATCGGTAGCCCTCTTCTCGAAGAATCTTCGGCATCGATGGAATCCGATCCAGCGACTGGCTCACAAACACGGGCGGGCGGGTCAACGGCACCTGGGAGGTCAGCACCAAAAACTCTCCATCGGTGGTGCGTCCACTGGCGGTGTTGTCCAGGGCGTTGGCGAAAAACACGTTATCCTGCGCCAGAGACTCCAGAAACGGCATTACCGGTTCCCCTTGGTAGCGCCCCCCGATCACCAGGCCATCCATCGACTCCAACTGGAGGTAGATGATGTGCTTGCCCTGAGCCCGGGCAGGCTCGACCGGATTCCGCGCCACCGCCGCGTTTTCCTGCAAGAACCTCCGAAACGGGGCCGGATCCACGTCATCCAACTGCGCCAGCTGCCACCAGCGCCCGATCGTGTCGTAGGTGTCAAAAACGAGATAGCCGCCAAAGCCGAGTCGTTCGATTGCCTGCGAATTTATCAGGCGAGCCCTGATCAGAGCCGATTGGTCCCGGGGCCAGGTTGTAATCAAGACAATCACTACGAGGGTGAACCAGATCATCCACTTCGTCATCGACTTTATCTGGGATGCCTTGATCACGCGAGCACGCCGGAAGTCGCCGAGAGACGACGAATCGGGGTATGAAATAAGGGACGACTGAAATGTGACAAACCGGTGACAGGCTCAGAATCCCTCCCAGTCAAGCAACGCAATTCTAGTGACCGAAGCCCCGGTAGCTGCGTTGGAGCACAGCGACAACGTGGCCCCATCTGCCTCTCAGTCATCTCGCAGGGTAGCCGCTACTTCCTGATTCCACCACGACCACCAACGCGTGGAGAAGTCCATCTGCGTCGGCGATAAATCATCGAAGCCCGGAACCACTGCAGCCACGTAAGGCCAATCGCCCGCATCTTCCACCAAACCTTGGCGCACCGGATTTTGGGTAATGTAATGGACCAAGGCCGCAAACGCTTGGGGTCCACGCTCGGAGGGACGCAAAACGTGATCGAAAGCCTGTTTCTGAAGTTGAATGGGATCCGGAAAACTTCCGTTTAGTATTCGTCGCAAGGCTCTCACGAACAGAAGTTGATTTGAGGTCGTTGATGTTCCTGCCACCAGAAAATGAAGGTGGTCCGGCAACGCGATCATGGCGGGAATCGCCACCTTGTAACGCACGCTCAGTCTCATGGTTTCCTCGTGGACACACTCGAACCACGAGTGATCGAGCCAACCGGCTTCTCGGTCCTGGATTGTCATGGTCCAGTGGACAAATACCAATCCCCGATAGGTCTCTGCCGATAATCGCGGCAGATGGCGGTGCTTGGACTTGGGATCAGTCGCCATAACCGCATTCGGCCACGCTTTCGCCTATGGCTCAAGCGCTGCTACACCCACTCCACCGTTCCACCACCCCGTAGCCGCGTTGGAGCGCAGCGACAACGTGGCCCCACCTGCCTCTCAATTCCCAACCACTCCACCGCGCCACGCTTTCACCGATGGCTCAAGCGCAGCTACCTAATACAACGCGACGTAGCCGTGTTGGCGCGAAGTGACAACGTGGGGCCCCCTGCCACCCGGACTCCCCCGCCCTGTCACTGAGCATCGCCGACCACCCCCAGCATTACATTTTTGAAAGGTAGGTCTTCAGAACTTGATTCCCGCCGTTTTCCGATTTTCTCACTCAAAACCCCTCCTTCCTGTTCCGATATTCCGGCCATGATTGAAGTTAAAAACCTCTCCAAATCCTACGGCACCAAGCCGGCGGTCAACGGCGTCTCTTTCAACGTGCAGAAAGGCGACATCCTCGGTTTCCTCGGCCCCAACGGCGCGGGCAAATCGACGACCATGAAAATGATCACGGGCTTCCTGCAGCCTTCAGGTGGCACCGCCAAAGTGGGCGGTCTCGACGTCGCTACTGATCCGGTCGCCGTAAAACAGCAAGTCGGCTACCTCCCGGAGAGCGCTCCCGCCTACGCAGAAATGACCGTTGGGGAGTTCTTGGAGTTTGTCGCCGAAAGTCGGGGGTTCCGCGGCGGCGACCGCGCCGCCCCGGTGCAGCGGGCCCTGCGCCTGACCAATCTCGACACCGTCCGCCATCAGACCATCGAGACGCTCTCCAAAGGCTACAAACAACGGGTCGGCTTCGCCCAAGCACTCCTGCACGACCCCGAGGTATTGATCCTCGATGAGCCGACCGACGGACTCGACCCGAACCAGAAAAATGAAGTGCGCGCGCTGATCAAAGAACTCGCGCAGGAGAAGGCCGTCATCCTCTCCACCCACATTCTGGAGGAGGTCGAAGCCATCTGCACGCGCATCATTCTGATTTCCGAGGGCAAGGTGGTGGTCGACGAAACCCCCGCCGAATTCCAAGCGCGCCAGCCCGGTGCCCGACTCGATGAGATCTTTGCGACCCTGACCAAGTCCGACGTCTGAACCCTCCCTTTTCGCCATCGCCATGACACCCATCATCCCGATTTTTAAACGCGAATTTCTCGGCTACTTCCGCTCGCCTGTCGCCTACGTTTTCCTCGTGGTCTTCCTGATGGCCGCGGTGGGACTAGCCTTCTTTCTCGGGCGGTTCTTCGACGCCGGCCAGGCCTCGTTGCAGGGTTTCTTCCTGTTCCATCCGTGGCTGTTCCTCTTCCTCATCCCCGCGGTGGGCATGCGGCTCTGGTCGGAGGAAAAACGTACCGGAACCATCGAGCTGTTGTTCACCCTCCCCCCCACCACGCCCCACGCCGTGATGGGCAAATACCTCGCGGCCTGGGCATTCCTCTGCACCGCCATCGCGCTAACCTTTCCGATGGCCCTGACCGTCGGCTACCTCGGTGACCCGGATTGGGGGATCATTTTCTCCAGCTACGTCGGCAGCATGCTCATGGCCGGTGCCTACCTCGGGGTGTGCTCACTCACCTCCGCGCTCAC
>CAKZMS010000771.1 GCA_937128785.1 uncultured Opitutaceae bacterium
CTCAAGTGAGCTACACGTTCCAACGTGGTCCGGCGGAAGGCCTCTCGCTCTTCCCGCCGGCCCACACTCTCAGCAACCAGCCGTTGATCACCTACAACGCGGATGACCCCCGCCAGGTCATCAACTACCAGACCTATGGCGCATCCTACTCCCTCGGGTTTGCCTACCAGTTCTAAGTCGGAACCCCGGTAGCACCCTTATCCTTGGTTGGATCACGCCCGGAGCCTGCTCCGCAGGTGTCGGGATGTGATCCGCTAAGAGGGGAGGAGGGCCCCGCTTAGCGGATCCGCTCCGCGCGGATTATCAAACCTGTTCGGAAAGCCATTTTGTGAAACCCCCAGAAACCTCGTGGTTGCGCCGCCGTTCGGCAGGAGTGTTGGCACCCCTGTCGTCTCTCCCCGGAGAATTCGGCATCGGCAACCTGGGCGCCGGCGCCCGTGAACTCATCGATTTCCTTGCCTCCACCGGCATGCATTACTGGCAGATCTGTCCGGCCGGTCCGACTGGTTTCGGCGACTCGCCCTACCAGTCGTTTTCCAGTTTCGCCGGTAACCCGTATTTCATCGATCTGAATGAGCTGGTTGAGGCGGGACTGTTGGGTGCGGTGGAGCTCGATCGTTTGCGCGCGCTCTCCGCTGATAAAGTGGAATATGGCGATCTCTATCAGGAATTTTGGCCCGTCCTCGCCCAAGCGCATGAACGCTTTGTCGAGCTGGGGGCGGACGCCCCTTGGGGCGGGATGGAGGCCTTGCGCGCCTTCGAAGCCGAGCAGGCCGAATGGCTTGAATCCTACGCCGCGTTCATGGCCCTCAAGCACCGCTTCGGCGGTCACCAGTGGCGGCTGTGGCCCGAGCAATGGCGCGACTGGAAACCGGGCTTGGAAAAGACGCTGCCCAATTCCGCGGCCGCGGAAGCGCGGCGCCAACGTTTCTACCAGTTCCTCTTCATCCGCCAATGGTCGGCCCTTCGCGGCTACGCCCATGAACGAGGTATTTCGATCATCGGCGATGTGCCCATTTTCGTGGCGCTCGATAGCGCCGATACCTGGCGTTGGCGCGAGGTGTTTCGCATCGACGAGGCCGGAGTGCCCGAAGCCATCGCCGGCGTTCCGCCCGACTACTTTTCCGACCGCGGTCAGTGCTGGGGCAATCCTCTCTACAACTGGGACTACCTGAAGGCCACCGGCTATGCTTGGTGGATCAAACGCCTTGGCGCCGTCTTCCAACTTTGTGACGTCGTGCGCTTGGATCACTTCCGGGGCTTTCATGATTTTTGGGAGATTCCAATGGATGCGGTCGATGCGCGACGCGGGAACTGGATCGCCGGCCCCGGAATTGATTTCTTCACCGCCATCGCAGACGCGTTGCCGGAGGCCCAGCTGATTGCGGAGGACCTCGGTTACATCAATGCCGGCGTCGTCGCGCTGCGCCGTGAGGCCGGTCTGCCGGGGATGAAGATCCTGCAGTTCGGCTATGGCCACGATGACAACAACGTGAACCTGCCGCACTTCTTCACCCGTGACACCGTGGTCTACACCGGCACCCATGACAACAACACGGCCCGGGGTTGGTTGGCGTCGTTGGACAGCGACCACCGCGCCTTGGTGAATGACTATTTTGGTATCGCGGCCGACAGCGACTCCGCGTGGCCGCTCATCCGAGCGGCGTTTGCGTCAGTTTCTCAGCTGGCCGTGATTCCGATGCAGGACCTGTTTGATCGGTCTGCCGGAGCCCGCATGAACAGCCCCGGAACCGTCGAAGGAAACTGGCAGTGGCGCTACACCCGCGAAGTGTTGGCGAAT
>CAKZMS010000772.1 GCA_937128785.1 uncultured Opitutaceae bacterium
CTTCGGGGCAACCGTTCCTGCAGATGCAGGGGCCTGGGAAGGAGGTCCCCTCCTTCATTTGCCCAGTCCGCCCCACCGAAGCCGGCGAAATGGCGCGCTTGGTGCAAAATCTCGTCTCCAGCTTAGCGGAAAAATGCATCAACGCCTTGGAAATTAACCTTTACGACCTTTCCAAGGAACTCCTCGTCGAACGAGGGGTATGGGAGCGGGTGCTTGCGATGGAAACCAACTCCACCAAGGAGCAATTCAAGGAATTACTCCAGGGGATGCTTGATCCCGAACAGCACCTCATCCCCGCCATCTCGAAGCAGATGGAGTCCGCCCCATTTGATGTGCTCTTCCTCACCGGGATCGGAGAAGTCTTCCCCTACATCCGCTCTCACAATCTTCTGAACAACCTGCAAAAAGCAGCCAAGACCAGACCCTCCGTCTTATTCTTCCCGGGCGACTACAGCCACTCGCTCGAATCCGGCGCCTCTCTCAATCTCTTCAGCCGATTCCAAGACGATCGCTACTACCGCGCGTTCGACATCTCCCAATACGAAGTCTAACTCCCCCCTTTTCCTTTTACAGTCCATGAAGCTCAATTCCATTTTCGCGAAGCCTGTTGATCGCCCTATCGAGGGCGTCATCAAGGCCGATGACGCGGCCAGCTTGAAACTCGAACTTGAGGAATACGTCCTCACAGGCGAAATCGAGAAACGTCTCGAACGATTCCTGGATGCCTACAACAACTACGAAAACGCCAACGGCGTTTGGATTTCCGGCTTTTTTGGATCCGGGAAATCGCACTTGTTGAAAATGCTCGCCCTCGTCCTTGAGGATCAGGAAGTGGAAGGAGCTTCCGCAAAAGAGATCTTCCTCAGCAAATGCTCACACAATGAGATCCTCTCCGCGGATCTCAAGAAAGCGGCGAATACCCCCAGCAAGAGCATCCTCTTCAACATCGATCAGAAGGCCGACACCATTAGCAAGGGCCAGCTGGACGCCCTTCTCGCCGTCTTCGTAAAAGTCTTCAACGAGATGTGCGGCTACTATGGGAAAACAGCCCACATTGCCCAGTTTGAACGCGACCTCGATGGCCGGGACCTGTTCAAGCCATTCCAAGACGCCTTCCAAAGCCACGCATCCATCCCGTGGCAGACCGGCCGTGAGCAGGCCCTTCTTGAGGCATCCAATATCGCCAAGGCCTACGCCCAGGTGACCGGGGATGATGAATCCGCCGCCCAAGGCATCCTCGATAAATACCGCAGCGACTACAGCCTCTCCATCGGCGATTTCGCTGAGCAGGTCGATGCTTACATCCGCAAACAGGAGAAAGGATTCCGGCTCAATTTCTTTGTCGATGAGGTCGGGCAATATATCGCCGACAACGTCAAACTCATGACGAACCTGCAGACGATTGCTGAAAGCCTCGCCACCAAATCGCGCGGCCAGGCTTGGATCATCGTCACCGCACAAGAGGACATGAGCACCGTGGTCGGTGATATGAACCAGCGACAGGCCAATGACTTTTCAAAAATCCAGGCCCGCTTCGCCAATCGGATGAAGCTCACCAGTCAGGACGTTGCTGAGGTCATCCAAAAACGCCTCCTCACCAAAAACGACTCAGGGATCGAGGCCCTCGGCGACGTCTATCAGCAACAGCACAATAATTTCAAGACCCTCTTCGACTTTGCCGATGGCTCGGTAAGCTACCGGAACTACAGTGACCGTGATCACTTCATTCACTGCTACCCGTTTATCCCCTACCACTTCAGCCTCTTCCAATCCGCGATTCAGAATCTCTCCATGCACAATGCCTTCGAGGGCAAACACAGCTCAGTGGGGGAGCGCTCCATGCTGGGTGTTTTCCAGCTTGTAGCCACCCAGATCGGCGACCACCAGCTTGGCCAGCTCGCCACCTTCGATCTCATGTTTGAAGGCGTGCGCACCGCCCTCAAGGCCAATATCCAGAGTGCCATTCTCAAAGCGGAGAAACACCTTGAGCACCCATTCGCGATCCGTCTTCTCAAGGCCCTTTTCCTGGTGAAATACGTCAAGGAATTCAAACCTACTGTTCGGAACCTCTGTATCTTGATGCTGGAAAGCTTCGATACCGAACATGCGGAGCACCAGAAGTCAGTCGAGGAGGCACTCAACATCCTTGAGCAGCAGACTTACATCCAGCGCAACGGCCCCCACTACGAATACCTCACCAATGAGGAAAAGGACGTTGAAGAAGAAATTAAAAGCACCGAAGTCGACACCCAGGACATTGCCGAGGAACTCCAAAAGATCCTCTTCGATAATGTCATCAGAAACCGCAAAATCCGCTTCGAGGAGAACAAGCAGGACTTCACCTACACTCGTAAGTTAGACGACAAGCATTACGGCCGTGAATACGAGCTGGGCATCCACGTCATCACCCCTTTCCACGAACACTCGGGGAACGATAAAATCATCCAGTCCCAGAACATGGGCAGGGATGAGCTGCTGATTCACCTACCCTCGGACGATGTCGTCATGCGGGACATCACCCTCTACAAGCAAACAGAGAAATACATCGGGCAAAATTTCTCAATGACCCAGAGCGAGTCCGTCAAACGCATCCTCACTGATCGCCGGTCACAGAACCAGCAACGACTCGGCAACATCGAGGATAAGCTCAAACAACAGCTCGTTGATGCCAAGCTCTTCATCGCCGGCTCACAGGTCGACATCAGCTCCAGCGATGCCATGAGCCGGGTGATGAAGGCGTTTAATGATTTGGTCGCCAAGACCTACCCGAACTTAAAACAACTCCGCGGCGTCAACTTCACCGAGACCCAGATCCCTGATTGCCTGAGTGCCTCAGCCGATGGCCTTTTTGCCAGTGAAGGTGCCTCACTCACGGAACCTGAGCAGGAAATCATCAGTTTCATTCAGCGCAATAAAAACCAGCAGGTGCGCACCACCCTCAAGCTCCTGATCGAGACCTTCGAGCGCAAACCCTACGGCTGGCCCTACCCGGCCATTCTCTGCCAGCTCGCCTACCTCTGCGCTCGAGCCAAAGTCGAACTACGGGTCGATAGCCAGGTCCTCGATGACAGCGAGATCGAGAAAGCCCTGCGCAATACCAATACTCAGGCCCAAGTCATCATCGAGCCACAGATCGACTTCACGCCCTCGCAAGTCCGCGCCCTCAAGGACTTCTATCAGGACTTTTTCCAGCAGCCGCCCGCCGCCAATGAAGCCAAGGCCATGGCGCAGGCCACCGCCTCCGCCATTCGTGATCAAGTTGAGCAGCTCAACGCGCTCCTTGCCCAGCAGCAAAACTACCCATTCCTGGGCAAACTCACCCCGGCTATTGAGATCCTTGAGCCCCTCGTCTCGGAACCCTACACATGGTATCTCACCAAGCTGAAGAAGCATGGTGATGAGCTCCTCGATCTTATGGAGAATACCATCAGCCCGATTCTCAAGTTCATGGCCGGCACGCAGAAGGCCATCTTCGATGAAGCGCGCAATTACCTCCGCGACCATGCGCCGAACTTCAGCTACCTCGACACCTCGCTTCCTCAGGAGATCGAAACCGACTTGGCATCGCTCAACATCTACCAAGGCCAAGCCCCTCAACAGTTGAAAGCCAAGCTCACCGAGCTTCAAGCCACCACCTCCAAGCGTGTTCAAACTGAGGCCGACCGCGCTAGCGACACCGTCACCGAGCTGGAGCAGCGTCTCACGGGCATGGACGAGTTCAGCAAACTCGACGACAGCCAAAAGCAGAGCCTGACCGCTCCCTTCGAGACCCTGCGCACAAGCCTGAATGGACAACCGCTCATCGCCGTCATTCGCGATACCCTGCGAAATTTCGAAGAGACGCGCTACCAACAATTGCTCACCCAGATGACAAGCTGGGCGGAACCGGCACCTCAACCGCTTCCGACTTCGTCACTAAAAGAAGGTCCCCTCGATGACGCCGACCCACCGAAGCCGACCAAAACCCAGATCGAATACATCACCCTCCGCTCTCTCAAACCATCCTTCAGCAAAGCTTGGCTGGAATCAGAGGCAGACGTCGATGCCTACCTTGAAGCCCTACGCGCCACCATGCTCACAGAAATCAAAAAGGATAAACGTGTCCAGATATGATCGACAAACTCACCCTCAAGAACTTCTCGGCATTCAAAGATCTTCAAATCGATTTCTCTTCCGGAATAAATGTGATCATCGGTGAGAACGGCTGTGGGAAGACCCAGCTTCTCAAAGCAGCCTATTCCGCGAACCAATTGGCCGCTACCGAAGGCTTAAAATCGTCCGATACTAACAAAGAGGCCGGAGCATCCATCCTTGCAGTATTCAGTCGAGAACTAGCAAAAATTGGGAAGCTCGCCCACAGGGGGGCAAAAGATGACACCCAAATTGAGGCGACCCTCTCAGATGGCTCTATTCTCGATATTGGGTTTAATTCAAAAAGGACTCACCCCGCTACTTCCTACTCTGATGCACCACCAAAAATCGCGAAGGGCACATTTATCCCGACCAAGGAAGTCCTCTCTTTTGTCTGCGGAATTAAATCAGAGGCCGCCGACGAACAGACTATTCACAGATTATTTGATGCCACCTACCTTGACCTCGTTGAAAAACTAACAACACAACCAACCAAGGAGACAGAAGAACGCGCGCAGTGGGGGGTCTCAGCTATTACCAATAGTATCGGCGGACAATTCGTTTTTAATGATAATAATTTTGAATTTCAAAGAGGTGAATATGTTCCATACACCCAGACAAAAGAACGTGAGGCGCATAAAGAATATTTTAAAGATATCGCAGACGACATTCACTCCGTGGCTCTCACAGCTGAAGGCTTCAAGAAACTTGGAATATTACAAATCCTGCTGAATTCCAACTTCATTGGCACAGGCACAAACGGCCCGCTCATCTGGGATGAACCGGAGTCAAACCTGAATCCGCAGTTGATGGAGTGCCTTGTAAACACCCTGCTTACTCTATCCGAGAAAGGGCAACAAATCATCCTTGCTTCCCATGATTACGTGCTCTTGAAATGGATCGACTTATTATCTGATCAAAAGAAGGGGCATCATATTCGCTACCATTCACTCCACCGGAATGATGACAGCGTTATTTCTGTGAACTCAGCAGACGACTATAAACATCTTGAGCCAAACGCCATCTCCAAGACCTTCAACGACATCACGAAAGCTCAAGTGAAGAAGAACATGGGGGACCTAATGTCATGAAATTAGCAGAAGGTGATATCGAAATTGAGTTCACTGACGCGTTAGATGCCATTGTATTTGATGACATGGAGAACTCGAGCTCTCCTAACTATCATGGGGTCGCCCACATGCACCGTGTTGATTTCGTAGTCGAGCTAGAGACCCACATACTCTTCATTGAGCTTAAAGACCCTGGAAATCCTAGAGCTACTCAACAGGGACTTCAACGTTTCATGGATAAATTAAGCGATGGGCAACTCGGAAGTTCATTTGCTTCAAAATTCATAGACTCATTCATTTATCGATGGTGCGAGCAGAAAGCCCACAAACCTATTCACTACGTAAATTTAGTCACGTTAGACGACGCTCAGAACCTAACCCTCTGCGATGAGATCGAGACTAAACTACCTCCATTCGGGCTTACCTTACCAAGATGGACACGCTCCCTCGTCAATGGATGCCATGTCTTGAATCTGGATACTTGGAATGATTTATTTGGCTCAAAATGGCCCGCGAGTCGCATTAGCAACCAACAATCTTCCGTCTAAATCATGGACACCACCAAACTTAAAAAATTTGCTCAATACGCCCGCGCCTTGCTGATCGAGCAGGTCGGCACGAAGCTGAACCAAGTGCTCGCGGATGAGAGCCCGGCACGGCGTGAGTCGCAGCAGGCGGTTGCCAGTCTCGAGGCTCAGGTCAGAAAACTGGGCGAAACCCAGCTCATTGAGCAGGTTGCCTACACTTGGTTCAACCGTTTCTGTGCGCTGCGCTTCATGGATGTAAACGGCTACAACCGTGTCCAGGTCCTCTCTCCCCTACCCGGCCAGTTCCAACCGGAAATTCTCAGCGAGGCAAAGATGGGGCTGATCGATGACGAGCACGGCACGCCCGCCATTCGCCAGCGTATTACCGATCTCCTCGGCGGCAAGATCCAGAGTAGCGACCCCCAGGGCGAGGCCTACCGCCTCCTCGTTGTTGCGGCCTGCAACAGCTGGCACAGCGTCATGCCCTTCCTCTTTGAGAAGATCGCAGATTATACCGAGCTGCTGCTGCCCGATGACCTGCTCTCCGGGAATTCCATCCTCTCTTACACCCGCGAGGCACTCACCGCCGCCAATTGCTCGCCGGAGAATACTGACGAATCCGTTGAGGTCCTCGGCTGGCTCTATCAGTTCTACATCGCCGAGAAAAAGGATGCCGTCATGGCCCGCAAGAAGGCTGTACCCAGCGAGGACATCCCCGCCGTCACCCAACTCTTTACCCCTCACTGGATTGTGCGTTATCTGGTCGAAAACTCCCTCGGCCGCCTCTGGCTCAATTCCCGCCCCGACTCCCGCCTGCGCGAGCACATGCCCTATTACGTGGAAGACCCGGAGCCCGCCGAATCATCCGCCGAAGCCTCGGCGAAGGAGGGCAGACTCACCGTCGGCACCCCCGAGGAGATCAAACTCCTCGACCCCGCCTGCGGCTCCGGCCACATGCTGACGTATGCCTTCGACCTGCTCGTGAAGATCTACGAGGAGGAAGGCCACGCCCCCAGTGAGATCCCGGAAAAGATCCTTACCCACAATCTCTTCGGTCTCGAAATCTGCCCCCGCGCCGCCCAGCTAGCCAGCTTCGCGCTCGTCTGCAAGGCCCGCGAACAATCCCGCCGCGCCTTCCGCAGCCCCGTGCAACCGCAGGTCATGTGCCTGCGCGATGTCGTCCTGACTCCGGACGAGGTGAAGGGCTTTGCCGAAGCGACCGGGGTCAAGTTCAGCCAGGACGAACTCGCTCAGATCCATCAGTTCCGGGAGAACACTGAGACCTTCGGCGCCCTGATCCAACCCGTGCTCGATGGGGAAAAACTCGCCGCCCTCGTCGCCAAGATCGGCGAACAGCCCCCCCCCGGTGACCTCCTCGTGCAGAACACCCACCGCAACCTCCGCCTCGTCCTCGATCAGGCCGAGATGCTCAGCCAGCGGTATCAGGTCGTGGTGGCGAATCCGCCTTATATGGGCGGCAAGGGTATGAACGGAATCGTAAAGGGGTTCCTCTCGGCGAATTTCCCTGATTATAAAGCTGACCTTTTTTCTGCGTTCATATCCCGCTCACTCAACATGACAGTTCAAAATGGAGGAATTGGGTTCATGTCTCCATTTGTTTGGATGTTCATTGGTTCTTACGAAAAGCTTAGAGAACGAATAATCGATGAAGCTACAATCAATACGCTAGTTCAACTAGAATACTCGGGCTTCGATGGTGCTACGGTTCCGATTTGTGCGTTCGTTTTTCAAAACGGGAAAGCCCCTGACTACCTAGGTGGTTATATTAGATTAACTGATTTCCGTGGGGCAGAAAATCAAGGTCCTAAGACCCTTGAGGCGATTTCTAATCCTGATTGCGGATGGTTTTACCGAACGTCGACAATTGACTTTAAAAGTATTCCTGGTTGCCCGATTGCTTACTGGGCTAGTCCCGCAACAACGCTAGCGTTTCAGGAACTCCCCGCTTTAGGCTCCCACCTCACTGTAAAGGCAGGAATGTCGACTACAGACAATCAGCTTTTTCTGCGATTGTGGCATGAAATTCAACGCGATGACTTTGGAATTGGCTTCACGTCTAGGGAAGATACCGTCGAGTCGAGAAGGCGCTGGTTCCCGTATATTAAGGGAGGAAGTTTCCGGAAATGGGCGGGAAATAATGACTATGTTGTGAATTGGAGAAACGACGGAGAGGATATCCGTAACTACATCGCCGCTAGGCCCGAAAAACAAGTTGGCGGACGACTTGTTAATATGGAGTTCTTTTTTCGGCCGTGCGTTTCTTGGACTCGGATTTCTTCAGGTAGTTTTTCTGCTAGGTTTTACCAAGCGGGTTCTATTTTTTCTGATGCGAGCAATGGAGCTTTTGGCGTGAACGACGACGTCAAAAAGGCTCTTCTGTTTTTGAATTCACGTGTTGCGGCCAAGCTCCTTGAACTAATATCACCCACACTTAATTACTACGCTGGAGATATTGCGATGTTGCCTTTCGCTCACTCCATCAGAACGCAAATAGTGAATGAGTTATACGACATCGCAAATCCCGACTGGGACAACTTCGAAACCAGCTGGGACTTCCGCGACCTGCCGCTGCTGCGCCCCGGCGATTGGGAAGTCGAGCCCGGTCAGCCCGGCGGCGCGTGGAAAGGCCGCACCCTCGCCGAGTCGTGGGCCAACTACGCCAGCTATTGCGCCGCCGCCATCCGGCGCATGCAGGAGCTGGAGACCGAGAATAACCGGCTCTGGATCGCCGCCTACGGCCTGCAGGACGAGCTGGACCCGGCCGTCCCCGAGGACGAGATCACCCTCGCCCGCGCCGACGCCCGCAAGGACATGGCCGCCTTCCTCTCCTACGCCGTCGGCTGCATGATGGGCCGCTACTCCCTCGACCACCCCGGCCTCATCCTCGCCGACGCCGGAGACACCCTGGAGCAGTATTTCGACAAAGTCGGCAAATCGGAGGACGAAGTCACCTTCCTCCCCGACGACGACGCCATCATCCCCATCCTCGAAGGAGAATGGTTCGACGACGACATCACCGAGCGCTTCAAAAAGTTCCTCAAAGCCAGCTTCCCTGAAGAACACTACGAGGAAAATCTCGAGTGGTTGGAAAATGCTCTCTACCCCACCAATCTCGAAGGCAAGAAACGCAAGACCGTGCAGGACTACTTCCTCAAGGACTTTTACAAAGACCACGTCCAGACCTACAAAAAGCGCCCCATCTACTGGCTCTTCAGTAGCCCCAAGGGCAGCTTCAACGCCCTCATCTACCTCCACCGCTACACCAAGACCACCGTCAGCCAGGTGCTCAACGACTACCTGCGCGAGTTCAAAACCAAGCTCAGCGCCAAGCTCGAAAACCTCCAGCACCTCGAAGCCAGCAGCGACGCCTCCAAAAAGGACAAAACCGCCGCCCTCAAGGAAATCAAATCCATCAAGAGCACCCTCATCGAACTCGACAAATGGGAGAAAGACACCCTCTTCCCCTTAGCCCAGCAACAACTAGAAATCGACCTCGATGACGGCGTCAAAGCCAACTACCCCAAATTCGGCAACGCCCTCAAAAAAATCCCCGGCCTGAGCTAGAATTTTTCAACATGTCCACCCGCATCCAACACGCCCTCGCCAAGC
>CAKZMS010000773.1 GCA_937128785.1 uncultured Opitutaceae bacterium
ACATGCCAGCACGGACATCGCCTCAGCGGTGATCCATCTGATGCAGAACGGCTCGGCCGACCAGGCGCCCCCACCACCGGCCCCGGAGCCCAGCCGCCGCCGGGATGACGATGAACGCGGGGGCGGAAATTATGAACGCCCCGAGCGTGAGCAGCGCCGTCAGCAGCACGAGAAACCCGCTTATGATCGGCCGGGTCGCACCGGTCGGGAAGCTGGTTTCGTGACCATCTTCTTTAACGTCGGTCGTAAGCAGGCCATCACCCCGTCGGACCTCGTTGGTAAGAGCGCCGGCGTTACCCGACAGCCGGGTAATATCGTGGGAGCTATTGATCTGAAGCAGCGCCATTCCCTGGTGGATGTGGCGGAGAAACACGCCGACGATGTGCTCCAAAAGATGGCTGGGGTGCGCATCCGTGGCGTGACCCTGCAGCCGGTGCCGGCGGCTCAAGCCGGCTGATGCCCGCCCGATCGTTCTGCTTTCCTCTTTATCATTCTCTTTCCCCTCGGGGCCCGGATTGGCCCTGACGAAAGATAAAGAACAAGGATAAAAAGAAAGACGGGCTTCGCTGTCACTCGCTCGTTACGCGGGTCCTCTTGACAGGTCTATATCGACGGGCTAATCCCAAGCCCCGACGTGGAAGCTGTCTTAGATCAACCAGTCTTAGTTCTCAACCGCCTCTGGCAGGCGGTAAACGTCATCGGCGCCAAGCGCGCCTTTGCCTTACTCGCCCGAGGGCACGCTTCAGTTGTTCATCACGACCCGGAAGATTTCCGGGTCTTTTCATTTATGGATTGGATGGACTTCTCGGCGGACAATCCGCCGATTGATGAAATGGACGCGGTGCACACCCCCCGGACCACGGTGCGCATGCCGCGAGTCATCCTGCTGACGTTTTTTGACAAGCTGCCGCGACGAGAGATCAAGCTGACCCGCAACAACGTGTTTCGTCGCGACAAGGATCGCTGCCAATACTGCGGCAACATATTCGAACGCGAGGATCTCAACCTGGATCACGTGATTCCGCGGGACCGCGGCGGCAAAACGACGTGGGAGAACATCGTGTGCTCCTGCATCAAGTGTAATTCCCGCAAGGCGAATCGACTGCCCCACCAAGCCAACATGCGACTTATCCGCAAGCCGGTGAAACCGAAGTGGCGGCCGGTGATTTCTCTCGTGCTGAACAACCAACAGCGCGAGCGCTGGAAGGGCTTCCTCGACATGGCCTACTGGAACGTCGAGTTGGAAGAGTAGCAGTCGCAAGTTCAGGATCTGTCACGGCAAGGGATTTGCATTCCTGAACCATGATGCATGCAATTCATGCCTTGTGTCCTAGATTTGGATACGATCAATTCCGGTATGTCCTACCATATCAAATTGATACGCCGTGTGTTTTTTGTCGCCCTTGGTTTCTTAGTTTCGGCGAGTGGAGGTCTCGCGCAGACTTTGGAAGGTGATTGGTTTTATCGCGGGTTCTACGTGGAGAATCGAGGGGGGCCTTCGAAATCGCAGGAGTTCAATTTCGATGCGGGCACCTTCAATTTTGAAAACACCGGCGGGGACAACTACCGAATCACGGTCGTGGATCCCGATGAAACCGAAGTGTTGGACCTGACGCTGCCGCGCAATGGCAATACTTTCTCCGCCGCGTTCCCCGATGAAGTAGAATCCAACAGCGTGAGTAAGGAAGAGGTCCGGATCATTCTCGACGGAGATTTCGCTTATTTGATTTCGTTGGCCTGGTCCACGTCGACCGAAGCGGGTCTGGTCGGCCAGTCCTTCCAGACCTACACCGTAGCCTACGTGCTCTCGCGAAATCAGTTTCCCACTCAGGACGCGTCGCGTTGGACGGGTAACTATGCCTACCGACTGGTGGGACAATCACAGGATTGTAATGGTGAGTCCCGCGTCGAAGCCGTGGATGTAGCCTCGATCACCATCGACGCCAATG
>CAKZMS010000774.1 GCA_937128785.1 uncultured Opitutaceae bacterium
GCTCCAACTCGACCTGTATCAATCATCTGGTGACACCAAGGGAGTGATCGTCTGGGTGCACGGCGGAGCCTGGCGCCGGGGTTCGCGGGCCAACCCCTCCCTCGAGGGTCTGACCGAACACGGTTGGGCCATCGCCAGTGTCGACTATCGGCTGTCCCCCGAAGCCCCCTTTCCCGCCCAAGTGCATGACATCAAGGCCGCCATCCGTTTTCTCCGGGCCAACGCCGACGAGCTGCAGATTCCGGAATCTCCTTTGGTGATCGCAGGCTCCTCTGCCGGAGGTCATCTCGCTGCCATCGTGGGTGTCACCAATAATTCGACCCCGCACGAAGGCACCGTCGGCGAACACCTCGACCAGGATTCATCTGTGCAGGCCATCGTGGATCTTTATGGCGCCTCCAACCTCACCACCATCCTGAGCCAGTCCACCCCGCACGGTCTAAGCGTGCGTGGGCCCGCGCTCGATCTGTTCATCACCGGCCATCCCGACGACGTGCCCGAAATCGCCCGTCTCGCCAGCCCGGTCTTCCACGTCGATGCCGCGGACCCACCCCTCTATTTGTCCCACGGCGACCAGGATCCGCAAATGCCGATCAATCAGGCCCACGAACTCCACGGCGTGTACAAAGCTCACGACCTGCCGGTGCAGTTCGAAGTCAAACACGGCAGTGCCCACGGCGGCCCCGCCTTCAACGACGCCGAAGAACTCGCCCGCATTGACGCGTTCCTGTCCGCGCACGTCGGTCGATAAGACAATCGCCCACCTCCGCCCGCTTGTAACGTATTACGTTACAAAGTAGTCGGTGGGCCGGCTATTTGATCGCCGAAAAATCGGTCGGGGCCATGAAGGTCTTTTCCACCTTCTTCACGATCTTGCCATCCTTAGTGCTGGCGGCGGCGGCGGCCTTCCATTCGGGATCGTCCCGGAAGGTCGCCCAGAACTCCTTCGAGGCTTCGCGACTCTGATGGGCGATGATGTAGTGCAGTTTGGGCTCCTCACCCTCGGCTGGTTCCATCTCCACCCAGTAACCGATGTTCTCCGCCCCGAGTCGCTCGAAGATCCCACAGGTGTGATCCCGGAAACGCGCCAGCATGTTGGGCATCTTGCCGGGATGCACCGTGTAGACACGGTACTCAAAGACCCGGTCATGCCCGCCTTTGTGATGAGCAGCGCTGAGCAGTGGGGCCGATAGGCCAGCAGACAAGAATAGGGTAAGGGTAAGAAGCAGTCGTTTCGTCATGGTGCTCCCACTCCGTCGATCAATGACCGCAGAGGCAATCCCTGAGCCCGCTCCGTCTAAGTAATCCCGGGCTCGCGCTGCGTCGGCGCGTTACTCAACATCCGCCGCATGTATCGTTGGCTCCCGACCCTCTTAGTCTTCGGCACCCTGCTGGGCGGCGCTTTCGCCCAGCCCGAGCGCACGCACCTGACCGTGCTTTCGACCACCGATCTACGGGGACGGATTCATCCCGTCGACTACTACACCGGCGAGCCCGTCAACCACGGCCTCGCCAAGGTCGGTTCGCTGATCAAACGCGCCCGGCTGCTGGATCCCGAACTCATCCTCATCGACTCCGGGGATACGATCGAGGGCACGCCCTACGCCTATCACGCCACCATCGTCGAGCCCGCTACGCCAAATCCCATGATGCAGGTCATGAACCACCTGCGCTACGACGCGATGGTGCCGGGCAACCATGAGTTCAACTTCGGTCTCGATGCGCTCAACCGCGCCCGCCGCGCGGCCCGTTTCCCGTGGATCTCCGCTAATATTTGCCTGGAAGGAACCGAGGATCCCGCCAACGCCCCCTACATCATCAAACAGGTCCGCGGTGTCCGGGTTGGCGTGCTGGGGCTAACCACGCCGATTGTGCCAACATGGGAAGATGCCGAGAATTTCGCGGGCCTCGATTTTGTTGATCCCGTCAAAGCCGCCCAGCGCTGGGTGCGCGAACTCCGCCGTCGCAACCGGGTCGATATCGTCATCGTCGCCATGCATATGGGACTGGAGGAAGACATCTTGAGCGGGGCACCGATCCCTGGTCAGTTTCCCAACGAAAACGCCGCCGTGCAGATCGCCCGCGAAGTGCCCGGTATCGATCTGATTTTGATGGGGCACACTCAAAACGAAGTCCCGGCTCTCGATATCAACGGCGTGTTGCTCACCCAAGCGGGCAAGTATGGTGAATTCCTTTCTCGCACGATCCTGATGCTGGAGCGCACCGAACCCACCGCCGGTTGGAAAGTGGTCGGCAAGACCGCGACCACCCACCCCATGACCGACGAGGTGCCCGCCAATCCTAATATTTTGAAGATGTCCGAGGATTCTTACGCGGCCGCCGAGACGTGGTTGGACCGACCAATCGGATTTTCACCGGGCGCACTTTCCGCCGCGCGCTCCCGTGTCGAAGACACGGCCATCATGGACCTGATTCATCAGGCGCAGCTCGACGCCGGCGAAGCGGATGTCTCGCTCGCCGCGAGCTTCAACCCCGAGGCGAGACTGAAAAGCGGCGAAATCACCGTTCGTGATATCGCCCAGCTCTACCCTTACGAGAACACCCTCTTCGTGGTGGAGCTCACCGGCTCCGAGCTCCGCGCCGTACTGGAGCACGCTGCCGGCTATTTCGGACCCGTGCAACGCGGCCAGCCCCTCGAAACCGCCCTCAATCCCGGGATGCCCGGCTACGCCTACGACATGGCCGAGGGCGTCGACTACGTCATCGATGTTTCAAAACCGGTGGGCGAACGCATCACCGAACTGAGTTTCCGCGGGCGCCCTCTGCGCGATGACCAAAAGCTGCGCGTCGCCATCAACAATTACCGCCGCAATGGCGGCGGGGGCTATCCGGCTCTCAGCGAAGCGCCGGTGCTGCGGCGCTCCACTGACAGCGTCCGCGACCTCATCATCGAGTGGGTGCGCACTCACGCCGACATCCCGATGCACCCCAATAATAACTGGCACATCGAGCGGCCCTAAAAGCCTCGAAAAACCCGTAATACAGCAGGTTAGTTTGCCTGCTATCGCAGGAGACCGGGAGTTAGGACTTCTCCGGCTCGGTCTGCACCAATAGCATCGACGGACAACCCCTCCTGAGTGCCATGAAAGCAATCCCTGTCATCGAACGAGCGGGGAGTTATTTAAACCTCCACGCCTCTCACGCCGGGCCCACCCCGGACCAACCACCCCCGCGCCTATTTCTCACGATTTCCCGCGAAGCGGGCGCCGGGGCCACCACCCTCGCCAACTTGCTGGCGAAGAGCTTAAACTCCGGGCAACCGGCGGAGACTCGCCCATGGCGGATCTTCGATGGAAATTTGGTAGAAGCCATGCTGCGCGATCGGCGTTACCAAGACGGTTTGGCGCGCTATTTGCCGGAAGACAGTGTTTCGGAAATCGATGCCACCGTCGGCGAGTTACTGGGACTCCATCCGAATCTCTGGGAAATGATCCAAGATACCGGCCAACTCATCCGCCGACTCGCCACCGAAGGACACTGTATCCTCATTGGCCGGGGCGCCAACTTCCTGACCAGAGACATCGCCGGTGGCCTGCATCTGCGTCTCATCGGCGACGAGGAAGAACGCGCCGCCCACATGGCCCGCAAGCTGGATATTTCGGTGCGCCAGGCACGAATGCGCAACGAATCAGCCGACCGAGCTCGCAATCGCTATACCCTCGAGCACTTCAACCATAGCGTAGCCGACGCATCGGGCTACGATGCCATCTTCAGCACTTCGCAAATTTCCCCGCTGGAAATCTGCAATTGGCTGACGGAACTGATTCGTTCCCGCCAGGGACGTCGAGCTGCCGGCCCCTCGGCCGTTGCACCCTCTCAACCCGCGGCGTGGTAAGCATCCCGCAACCAGCCGATCGCCTTGCTGTCGACTTGAGCGACTGAACCCAGTCGCACGCGATGACTCACCATCGCGTTGATGGTTCCATTTATAACTATATCAATCTTAGCTATTTTTGCGATAGTTTAACCAATATGGTTAAACTATGTTGAGGGATCTCCAGTGGGTGAAGGGCGGTGGGCGGCATTGCCAAGCGGTTGGAACCTTGCACGCTAGCGCCCCATGAAGGCTGATCCAAGCATCACTACCCCGACGGCATATCTTGCTTCGCTGGACCCGGACCGAAAGAAGGCTCTCTCCACTCTGCACAAGGCCATCCGCAAAGCCGCTCCCAGCCTCAAACCCGGTATTCACGGTGGAATGCTCGGCTACGGCATCGCCCCTTATCGCTCGAAAAGCGGCTCGGAAGGCGTGTGGTTCAAGGTCGGCCTCGCCAGCCAAAAGAACTATATCTCGCTCTACATTTGCGCGTGTGACGCCGACGACGGCTACCTGGCCGAGAACAACAAAAACCGCCTTGGAAAAGTTTCGGTCGGCAAGAGCTGCATTCGGTTCAAGAAACTGGATCAACTCGATCTCGACGTCGCCATGGAGTTGGTGGCCCAGGCCGCCAAGAGCGACCTCACTGTCTGATTCATGTCCGATCCCACGATCATCTCCACCGTGCGCCACCGGGCGGAGTCCGCAGCTGAATCGATCGACGATCAACTCGCGGTGGAAGAACCGTTGGAGATCCGGGTGCAAGGCCACTCGGTGGCCATCACGATGCGCACCCCGGGCCACGACGAGGAGTTGGCGATCGGTTTTTTGTGCACTGAGGATGTGGTGCGGCACCCGGACGACATCTTGGACCTAGATGTGTGCTCCGCCGAAGGCGATAGCCGGGGCAATATCGTCAACGTGACCTTGCGGGATCCCGATTCGGTCGACCTGCGAAAACTCTCCCGGCGCGTGTTCACGTCGTCGTCCTGCGGACTGTGTGGGAAATCCACCATCGACGCGGTGTGTGGTAATCATCCGCCCATTTCCTCGTCGAATGTCATCCGACCTGCCCTACCGACCTTGTTCGCGCTGCCCGAGCAGCTCTGGGCCGCCCAGACCACCTTCCAATCGACCGGCGGGCTCCACGCCGCCGGCCTTTTCAGCGCCGACGGTGAGATTGGCCAGGTGCGCGAAGACGTCGGCCGTCACAACGCGGTCGATAAGGTGATCGGTCGGTTGCTCCTGGACCGCGGCGACCCCAGCAAACTCGGGTTATTGGTCTCCGGCCGCATTGCTTTTGAAATCGTGCAAAAGGCGCTCATCGCCCGGGTGGGTTTCGTCGCCGGTATTTCTGCCCCCACGAGCTTGGCCGTGGATCTCGCCCGCCGCAGCGGCCAAACGCTCGTCGGTTTTCTGCGGGACGAGCGTTGCAACGTGTATGCAGGTGAATTGGGTTAATCGCTTCTCCCGCATGCCTCCAGCCTTCGAACTCTTTCTGACGATTCTCGCGGCTCTGTTTCCGATTATGAATCCGTTTGGAAACGCTGCCATTTTTCACTCGCTGACGCTGAGCAACACCACGGCGGAACGACGCGATTTCGCCCGGCGCGGTTCCATCTACGCCATCGCCATCCTGTTGGTCTTTTTCTTGGGCGGTTCGATTTTGATCAAATTTTTCGGCATCAGCATCGATGGGATCCGTATCGCCGGTGGTCTGGTCATCACACGGTTCGGATTCGGCCAACTCAATCCACGCCCGAGCAATACCCACCCAGCCGACGAACACGCGGAGGCCATGGCCAAGGAAGACATTGCGTTCTCGCCTCTCGCGATGCCCCTGATGGCTGGCCCGGGAGCCATCGCCGCCGTGATGACCGCCAGCTCCACCCTACACGGTCGCGGGATCCCCCTGCACTTTACCGGCGCGGCCAGCATCTGTATCGTAGGGGTGCTGTGTTGGCTCATCTTGCGCTATGCCGACGCCCTGATGGAAAAGTTGGGTGTCACCGGTGCCCGGGCCCTGACCAAGATCATGGGATTCTTGCTGCTCTGTATGGGAGTGCAACTGGTCATCGACGGGGTGCGCGGGCTCAACCTCTTCGGCTAGTCGAGATCCATGTCACCAAACCGGCTTTCGCTCAGCAGCGTAGTCCTCGCCGGAGGACACTCGCGTCGCATGGGCACCGACAAGGCATGGCTGCCTCATCCCGAGACCGGTCAACCCATGTTACGGCGTCAGCTCTCGCTGCTCGCCAGCTGCGGCGGCGAGGCCCCCGTGGTATCTGCCCGGACGGGCCAAGAGCTGCCTGCGCTACCGCCGGACACAAAAAGGATCGACGACGACGGCACCACCGGGCCGCTGGGCGGAATCGTGTCGGCCCTGGCCGGCACCACCTGCGATCACCTGTTGGTCATCGCGGTGGATTTGCCGAAGCTCTCGGAGTCCGAAATTCAGCACCTGAGCGGGAAACTTGAATCGCCCGAGCGTGGCTTCTATGCGCATAGCCCCGGAGGTCCTCAACCCCTCGTCAGCATCATGCCCCGGAGTCTGCTGCCCGAACTGCAGGCTGCGCTGGCGGACGGTCAGCTTTCGTTGCGGCGGCTCTTCGCCGGCCCACTCCAGAGGCAAATGAGTCCCGTAGCATTTCCCGACAACGAACCGTTTCAGAATTGGAATGAACCCGGATCATCCGAGGGTTGATCCCCGGGCCACTCCGCCCAACCTTCAGGCATGCGCACCACGCTTGTCATGACCATCATCGGTCCGGATCGCACCGGACTCGTCGACGCCCTTGCCCGCCCCATCGCTGATCATGGCGGCAATTGGTTGGAAAGCCGGATGTGTCGGCTCGGTGGCCCATTCGCTGGTTTGGCTCGCGTGGACATTGAATCCACCAAAGCCGACGCCCTGCGCAGTGAGATCGAAAATATTTCGCTGGATGGCATCAGTGTGACCGTGCAGGCCGACACTTCGGCACCGGTGGATGATGTGAGCTCGACGGTGAATGTCGAATTGGTGGGACAAGATCGCTCAGGCTTGCTGCGCGAAATTACCGGGGTATTTGCCCGCCACAATCTGAACGTGGAGGAGCTCACCAGTGAGGTCACGGAAGCTCCGCAAGGCGGCGGCATGATCTTCCGCGCCGATGCCACCGTCTCCGTGCCCAGCACGGCTGATCTCGACGCCGTCGGCGACGATCTCGAAAAAATCGCCACCGACCTCATGGTGGACATCGCGCTCGCACCCGACGCGGGTTGAGACACCGGCTAAAGCACGGCGCTACCCTACGGCCGGCCACGGGCCCAGGAGCTAAGAATCGGCACGGCGAAATGCCGGTCGTAGCGATACTCGCGGCAGGCGCTGAAAAGGAACCAGTCGCAGATTTGCTGGCGGTGTTCGCCAAAGGGATCGGGGAAAATTTCCTGCAAGTCGGAGCGCTGCCGATAGAGCCAATGATTGAACTCCGTGATCACAGGATATGACTCATTGCGATGCGGATCCGCCTTGGCCGGCTGCATGAGCCAGGCGTAGAACGTGCCCTCACCCACCGCGCAGCCATCGGGCCAGTCGCGCGCGACCTCCTCGGGTTGGTCAAAGTAGGCCCGCAGGTGAACGGGCGCCACCGGGATGCCATTGGCAAACTCCCGTTGACGAAACGGATTGTCCGGACTGGCCGGTTCCTCGGACCGGGCGTTTCGCTCGTCGACCGGATCCATCGAGTAGCCCAAGACCGCCATCTGGGTGGGATAAGGTTCCTGTTCGGCGAGCACGGTTTTGATCGAGTCCGGCAACACCGTCACCCACGAGTTCAACCCTCCTTTGCGCACAAACGTGCGGTTGGGGTCGTAGCTGTCCTGCATCAGCCCGATCTCACACGCCGACAACGCATGGCGGAGTTGGCTCCGCGTCCGCGGCAGGATGCGGTCGGTGACCGCCTTGAACGTCTCATAGGGTTTGAGCCAGAGGTCTTCGTAGCGCACCCCCAACGCCCACTCACCGCGCATCCACGCAAGCGAGAGGTGCAGGTTCACAAAGAACCCGTCGCGCACGAATTTTTCGGTGTTGGACCCAAAGACATTCTCCCCGTCCTCCAACATTGCCGCCGGCAACAGCGTGCGCAGTCGCTCATCATTCGACTCGTCAGCCCCTTGTTTCTGAATGTGGTGGCGCAACGATATCAGGACATCGCCGGGATGCCGAAACGGAGCGACAAAGACAATACCGCGCTTGAGCCCTTCGGCTACGATTTTGGCATCAGGCTGGTAGTGCTGTTGCCCCACCCAGCGCGGACCGAAGGCATGGAAATCGTTGGCGTGAAAATTGGGATCCAGATCGACCTTTGGCAGTAAATACAGCTGACTGAACAGGTGCTTCAGCCACGTATTACCCGTCTTGGGAGTGCCGGTGATGACGATACGCAGTTGCTCAAAATCATACGGCTCCGACCGCTCAGGGCCGGCGAGGGAAAGCGGAAGGCAGGCGGAATCCTCAGACATTGAAGTGATCGAAGCGTGCGTGATTGGAACCGTCCACCGGAAACATCAGTTCGCTGAGCCCGTCGCCCAGGATTCGATCACCGGCAGCACAAAGGAATCATCGAACTCAAACTCCCGGATGGCACTGTGGAGAAACCAGTCGGCAAACTCGCGTCGATTCGCGCCAAACGGATCAGGGAACACCTGAGGAAGATCCGCCCGCATCTGGTAGAGCGCGTGGGCAAATTCGGTCACCACGGGCACGGTCTGACCTCGCTCGGGATCCGCCGGAGCCGGACTCATGAGCCACGCATAAAAACTGCCCTCGCCCACTCCGGCAGATTCGGTCCAGCGGTCGGGTGCGGCCTTGATGCCATCAAAATACAGGTGCATCAAAATGGGCGCAACGGGCACACCGTTAGCGAAACAGCCGCCAGCGAAGGGATTGTCGGCGCGCGACGGCTCCGTCACCACGGCATTGGCCAGATCGTCCGGATCCATGGTATAGCCGAGAGAGGCCAACTGCCGGGGGTAAGGCGCCTTATCGCGAAACACCGCCTGCAGTTCGTCCGGCAACTCGTGGCGCCAGCCGTTGATGCCGCCCTTACGGACCAGCTTGCTGGCTTTGTCGTAGACGTGTTTCATGATCCCAATCTCGCAAGCGCAGACCGCCCGTTTGATTTGATCTTCATCGACCGCCAAAATCTGGTCGGTGAGCTCCGTGAGCGTCGCGACCGGGTTGAGCCAGAGGTCTTCATACCGCACCCCGAGCGACCAACCCAGGCGCAACCAATAAATGGAAAGGTGCACTTTCAGGTAGAAGCCGTGCTCGAGGTAGTGGCGCGTCGCCTCGCCGAACACCCCCGGACCGTCATCGAGCATGAAATCCGGCCGGCGGCTGCGCACGTTTTCGGGTTCGTCGTCCCGTTCATCGCGCCGATCGGTGTAGTGCCGCAAGGACACAAAGGCAGCCGCCGGATGACGTAGTGGCGTGACAAATACGAAGCCGCGCTCCTCGGCGAGCTGTTTGAGCCCGGGTTCGGGTTGGTAGTGCTGCTGACCCACCCACCGCGGACCCAGGGCGTTCCAGTCCATCGATCGCCAATCGGCCTCCAAGCGCACCTGCGGCAGGCCGTAGAGTTCGGCGAACAAATGGGTCAGCCACGTATTGCCCGTCTTGGGAGTGCCAACGACGACGATCTTCAATTGCTCGAAATCCCCCCGGAAAGGATGGCGGGGTGAGTTCATCTCCAAAGGCACGGGAATCGTTTCAGCCATGAAGGCGCGAGCCAAACCCTCCCGACGGAGGTCGTCGACGCGAAACTGTGATTCGCGATTGGCTTGGTAGGGCTTGTGCTGCGAGGGTCGGCTGATGCGTGTGTTGATTGCCTTCGACAAATTCAAGGATGCCCTCAGCGCCCCGGCGGCGTGCGAGATCGCCCGGGATGTCCTGACGGAGCTCAAACCCGACTGGACCATCGAGATGTGCCCGTTGGCTGATGGCGGCGAGGGTTTCGCGACAATTTTGACTTCGGCAGTCGGCGGCGAATGGCACCCCGTCGAAGTGACCGGCCCGCGCGGGCAAGCGGTCGAATCCGGTTTTGGCCTCGTGGAGATGGCCCGTCTCACCGACGGCGCCCAAGCTCAACTGGGACTTCCCGGCGTGCAGCGCCTGGGCATCGTCGAAATGGCAACAGCCAGCGGCTTGGAATCGTTGGCTCCGGACGAGCGGGACCCTTGGTTGACGGATTCCCGTGGCACCGGGCAAGCGATCAACGCGGCCCTCCTCGCCGGTGCCGAGGCCGTGCTGCTCGGCGTGGGCGGCAGTGCCACCAACGATCTCGGGGTGGGCGCCTTGCAGGAGCTCGGGTGGAACGCGGTTACGGCGGGGGGAGCGCCGATTCGGCAATCCGCCCCGGAGGGTTGGCGGGATTTGGCGGGATTTGAACCCGGGACTTCCCCGCCTCCACAGATCAGAATCGCCTGCGATGTCGCGAATCCCCTACTCGGTCCCCGCGGGGCGACCACTGTTTTCGGTCCTCAAAAAGGACTCCAGTCCAACGATCGCGATGCGCTGGAAAGTGAAATTGCCCGCGTAGCCAAACTGCTCGGCCGTGCTGCCGGACGAGCCGGACTCGAGGACACTCCCGGCGCCGGCGCCGCCGGGGGGATCGCCTATGGCCTGTTGACCGCTCTCGAAGCGAAGCTGGTTCCGGGATTCGATTTGGTGGAGAGCTGGCTGGGAGTGGCCGGTAAACTCGCCGCCGCTGATTTGGTCATTACCGGCGAGGGTCGCTTCGACGACAGCTCGCTTGAGGGCAAGGGTCCGGGATCTCTGCTGGCTCGCGCCCGGGCCGATGCTAAGTCGGTCTGGATATTTGCGGGTGCGGTCGCCCTCTCGACATCACCCGACGGGGCGAAGGTCCACGCGATCAGCCCAGTCGGCATGGAGCTGAGGCAGGCGCTTGCCAACACCCCGGCCAATCTTCAAGCCGCCCTGCGGGGGGCCTTGACCGGATAGACCACCCGCTCCTCCCGGGTTATATTCCATAAAACCGGTTGCACCTGCAACAGGGCGTTCGCACGGTGCCCAACTTCGAACTGAACCATGTCGCCAGAGCACCATGAACACCGTAAGAAACGCTTCGCCCGTATCCGGCGCGCGAAGTGGTTTTTGCGCTATGTGCCCCGGCGAGCCCGCTTCCACCGCTACCCACTGATCGGTCGCTTCGCTGACATTGCCCGCAAGCGCGACTACCTTTGGTCGTTTCGCACCGAAAGCGTGCGGCCGGCCCTCTATTACGGGGCGATTCTGGCATTTATGCCGATCATGGGCATTCAGGTCGGCATTGCCTTCTTCGTAGCCATTTTGGCCCGGGCCAATGTGATGGTGATGGCGGCCCTGCAGTTTATCACCACCCCAGTGACCTTTCTTTTCATTTACAAGGGCACCTACGAAGTCGGGCGCATCGCCCTGTCCACCGCGGGAATTGGTACGAGAGATGAATCGATCGGTGGCGACGCCGCGTTCACCACCAAGCTGATGAATATCCTCAGCTCCGTAACGTCACCCGAAGCTTGGGGTTCCATGAACTGGGGCGAAATGATCGCAGCCCTGTTCACAGGCGGACTGATCGTAGGGGTCATGGTAGGGTTCGTTTTGGATGTGATCTGGCGAATCGCCAGCAGCCAGGCCGAGGCCCGAAAACTGCGCCGCGCCGTCGAGAAGTTGGATTCCGGCTCGACGCGAACTGGAGCCTAGACACAGTCAGCCGGAAATCATGACCGGACGCCGCGCTGCCCCTCTCTGGCACTCACTAATCCCGATTGCAGGCCTATTGTTTGCCGGACTTGCCGGCTGCGCCGCCTCCGGCGAACGATCCGCCCCGTCCCGCCCGGCTTCCTCAGCCCCGCCCCTAGCCACCAGTGCCGCCACGCCGCCGAGCACGGCCCCGATCACCCGGAATCCCCTCGCCCCCCATCCCATCATGTTGGGTATCGATGTGCTCGAGGCCGACGGCTTCCGCCAGCTTCAGGGCAAACGCGTCGGACTCCTGACTCATCCCGCCGGCGTCAATCGCCGCGGTGTCAGCACCGTCGATGTCCTGCGACGCGCCCCGCAGGTCAACTTGGTGGCTCTCTTCGGACCCGAACACGGCATCTATGGCGACGAAAAGGCCAACGTGCCCGTTGACGACAAGATCGACCCGCGCACGGGCCTGCCCGTCTACTCGCTCTACGGAAAATACCGCACGCCGACCGACAAAATGCTGGCCAACCTCGATGTGCTGGTGGTCGATCTACAGGACATCGGCACCCGCAGCTACACCTACGTGAGCTGCATGAAATACGCCATGCGCGCGTGCTTCAAAGCCGGCAAAGAATTTGTCGTGCTGGATCGCCCGAATCCCCTGGGCGGCCTCAAGGTGGACGGTCCTCCGCTCGACGCGGACTGGATGAGTTACGTGGGCGAATTCCGCGTGCCCTACGTGCACGGACTGACCATCGGCGAGCTGGCCAACATGTGCAAAAAGGCCCCGGGCGTCCTCGGCGTCGATGACAACGTGCGCCAATCCGGCAAACTCACTGTCATTCCGATGCGGGGATGGAATCGCGCGATGCGCTGGCCCGAGACCGGCCTCAAGTGGACACCGACCTCGCCGATGATTCCCGACTTCGCGGCCGTGGTCGGATATCCGATGGTCGGGCTGGGTACCTATCTGGGCGGATTCAGTCATGGCATCGGACCCAAATACCCCTTCCGCGGCATCTCCCACAAAAATGCGCGGACGGATCAATTGGAGTTTCACCTCAACAAACTGGGCGTGCCCGGCATCGAATTCCGCCGGGTGAACACCACCACTTCCAACGGCGTTCCTAGCGTCGGTCTCTACATCAGCGTGAGCGATTGGAATGCCTGGAACCCGACCGAGCTGAATTTCCACCTGATGAAGCTTACCTGTGTGCTCGACGGTGAGAATCCCTTCGCCGCCGCCGCCAAGGCCAAGACCACCCGTGGGTTTATCATCCACACCGGCAGCGAAGCCTTCTTCGATGCGCTGGTGCGGGAAGGTGCCGGGATCGACCTAAACCCCTGGCTCACGCAGTGGCGCCAACAAGCCACCGTCTACCAAAAGCAGAGCCAACGCTACTGGCTGTATCGGTAAGACGGCAGTGGAAGGGACCGGCTCTGTCCGGTCGATCGCCTGGGAACGCCGAGCTCCAGCTCGGCCCCGTCCAGATGGGCAAAGCGATGCCATGCCGAGCTGGAGCTCGGCGTTCCCAGAACTACGGGAAGCTGAATTTACTTAACGAAACACCGTTTCGAGATTGCGGGAACGGGGTGCTTGCCAAGGATCATACTTCCGTCGGTTTCGGCCGACCGCTGATCACGCTTTAACCCTGACCCAACCCTTCACTCAACCCCCTGAAATTATGTCACGTCCTGTCACATTGTTCACCGGCCAATGGGCCGACCTCCCCCTCGAAAAGCTCGCCCCTCTCGCCAAAGACATGGGCTACGACGGTCTCGAACTCGCCTGTTGGGGCGACCACTTCGACGTCGATGCGGCCAACGCGAAATACATCAAGGAGAAGTGGGAGCTACTGATGGACAACGGGCTCACCTGTTTCTCGATCTCCAATCACCTC
Source organism: uncultured Opitutaceae bacterium (assembly GCA_937128785.1). GTDB lineage: Bacteria > Verrucomicrobiota > Verrucomicrobiia > Opitutales > Opitutaceae > Actomonas. Next base: position 13,469 of record CAKZMS010000774.1, read on the forward strand.
GTCGGCCAGGCCGTTTGCGACAACATCGACGAGCGCCACAAGGCCATCCTCTCCCCCGCCGTTTGGGGTGACGGCAAACCCGAAGGCGTCCGTAAGCGGGCCGCCCGGCAGTTGATCAAAACCGCCAAGGCCGGACGCAAGTTTTTCGACGCCAAACCGGGAGGCAAGAAGGGCGCCGCCTTCACCGTGAACGGTTTCACCGGCTCTTCCATCTGGCACTCCCTCTACGCCTTCCCCCCCACTTCCATGGAATACTGGCAGGCCGGTTTTGACGATTTCGCCAAGCGTTTCGGTCCGATCATGGATGCCTACGACAAGGTGAACGCCAACTTCGGCCTGGAAGTGCATCCGACCGAAATCGCGTTTGATATCGCCTCCGCCGCGCAGGCCCTCAAGGCCCTCAAGAACCACAAGCGTTTTGGCTTCAACTACGACCCGTCCCACCTCGGCTATCAGGGCGTGGACTACGTGAAGTTCATCCGTGAGTTCGGCGACCGGATCTACCACGTCCACATGAAGGACGTGTGGTGGGGTCACGGGAACGGTGACGTCGGCGTCTTCGGCGGCCACACCGGTTTCGGTGACGCCCGTCGTTACTGGGATTTCCGTTCCGTCGGCCGCGGCGACATCAACTTCGAGGAGATCATCGTCGCCCTCAACGACGTGGGTTACAACGGCCCGCTCTCCGTCGAATGGGAAGACATCCGCATGGACCGCGTCCAAGGCGCCACCGAGTCCGCGGACTTCTGTCACGCCATCGATTTCGGCACCAGCGACGTCGCCTTCGACGCCGCGTTCGACAAGGAGAATCAATGACGGCGACAGAGTCGCCGAAGTAGCAGGTTCCAAGTATCAAGTAACAAGATACCACTAGACTGCTTCTTAATGCGCGGCTCTACCCTACTCACTACCCACTACTCGTTACTCACCACTTTTCACTCATGAGCAAAAAACTCGCTATCATTGGCGCGGGCGGCATGGCCGCCTATCACATCAACGGTTTCCGCGCCGCCGGCGCTGAGGTCATCGCCATCGCCGACGTCAATGCCGCGGCCGCTGCCAAAACTGCCGAGCAACATGGTATCGCCCAATCGTTCGGTGACGTTGCCGAGATGTTCACCGCCCTGCCCGATCTCGACGGTGTCTCCATCATCGTGCCCAACAAGTTCCACGCCCCCCTCGCGCTCCAGGCGATGCAGGCCGGTAAGCATGTCTTCTGTGAAAAGCCCCCGGCGTTGAACGCGACCGAGATGGCCGAACTCAAGGAAACCGCCGAGTCCACCGGTCGCACCTTGATGTTCAACTTCAACAACCGTGCCCGGCCCGAAAGCTACGCCATGCGCGGCTACGTGGAAGACGGCACCCTGGGCACCATCAACACCTGCCAAGCCAAGTGGGTGCGCCGCGCCGGCATCCCCGGCTTTGGTGGCTGGTTCACCAACAAAGCCCTTTCCGGTGGTGGTCCGCTCATCGACCTGCTGCACATGATCGATCTGGGCATGCACTTCATGGGCTACCCCGAACCCGCGCACGTGCTCGCCCGCACTTACAACGACAACATCGACAACAAGGCCTTCAAAGGACCTTGGGGCATCCCCGACAACGCCGAGGGCGTCATGGATGTGGAAGCGGCCGCTCACGGTTTCGTGACCTTCAAGACCGGTCAGTCGATGTCCTTCGCCATTTCCTGGGCCGAGATGAATGAGCGCGAAGAGTGCTCCTGCATCTTCCAAGGGTCCAAGGCCGGTGGCATGGTGCGTCGCCTCTTCGGTATCGATGGTCTCGACGAAACCGCCGACGACAGCTGCCAGATCTACACCACGGAAAACGGCCTGCAGGTGAATCGTGACATCACGGTCGCTCAGGACGAAACCATGGGACGCGAGCGTTCTGCTGCCAACTTCGTGAAGACGCTGGAAGGCGAAGAAACTCCGCTCAACACCCCGGCCGAAGCTCTCGCCCTCATGAAGGTCATCGACGCCGCCTACGCCTCCGCCGAAAGCGGTGCCCCGGTGGCGCTCTAAATCCGATTGGATTTTAACCACAGATAGACACCGATTAACCCGGATTCGGATCCGTCAGCCTGATCTAAAAAGAGACCATACTGCCACCAAGGCTCCATCGCGTAAAAGTAGTGGAGCCATTCGTGTCCATCCGTGGTTTAAAACAGCAGGCTGATGGTTTCCAAACTTCCTGATTTCCAGATTCAACCTTCCCTTACCCTATGAAACTTAATCGCAAACTTCGCATGGGCATGGTCGGCGGTGGCCGCGGCGCCTTCATTGGCACCGTGCATCGCATGGCTGCCAACCTCGATGGTCAGATCGAACTCGTCGCCGGCTGCTTCTCCTCCGATCCCAAGAAATCCAAACTCTCCGGCAAGGACTTCTACCTCGACCCGAAGCGGGTCTACGCCACCTACGAGGATATGGCCAAAACCGAGGCCGCCCTGCCCGCCGATCAACGGATCGATTTCGTCTCCATCGTCACGCGCAACAACACCCACTATGCCGTCGCCAAGACTTTCCTCGAGGCCGGCATCCACGTGATCTGCGACAAGCCCCTTTGCTTTACCGCCAAGGAAGGCAAGGCGCTCAAGAAAGTCGTAGAGAAGACCGGCAACGTCTTCGCGCTCACCCACAACTACACCGGTTACCCGATGGTCAAGGAAGCCCGCGATTGGGTGAAGAAGGGCAAGATCGGCAAGATCCTCAAGATCGTCGCCGAGTATCCTCAGGGTTACGCCATCACCGCGCTCGAAGAAAAGGGCGACGGTGCCATCTCCAACTGGCGGATGGATCCCTCCGTCTCTGGCGTCTCGAACTGCATGGGCGACATTGGCACCCACGCGCACAACCTCGCCCGCTATATCACCGGACTCGAAGTCGAGGAGATCTGCGCCGAACTCTCCACCTTCATCCCCGGCCGCCCGCTGGACGACGATGGCAACTGCCTCGTGCGTTTCTCCGACGGCGCCAAAGGTATCATCTACGCCTCCCAGATCTCCAATGGTGATGAGAATAATCTCAACATCCGGGTCTACGGCACCAAGGGCAGTCTCGAGTGGTATCAGGAGAACCCGAACGAACTCATCTTCAAGTGCGCCGACAAACCGCCCGTCACGCACCGCCGGGGCAACAGCTACCTGAGTGCCGCCGCCCAGGGCGCCACCCGCACGCCGTTCGCCCACCCGGAAGGATTCATCGAAGCCTTCGCTAATATCTATGCCGCCGCCGGCACCGCCATCGCGGATGCCGTCTCCGGCCGCAAGGCGCCCAAGGCGGGTTATGACTTCCCGACCGTGGACGACGGCATCGCCGGCATGCACTTCATCGAAACGGTCGTGAAGAGCTCCCAAAAAGGCGCCCGCTGGACGAAGTTCCCAAAACGCGAAGCCTAGGCTTCGCGTAAGTAACAAGTTCCAAGTATCAAGTTCCAAGAGCCCAGCCTTCACCGGCTGGGTTTTTTGTCGTCGGGTAGCGCCGTGCTTTAGCTGGCGTTTCTCAGTGCCGGCGAAAGCACGGCACTACACCCACTCCGCCGCATATTATACCAGAAATCGCAGAGTGAAACAGAGCTCTCACCACGGGAGTTTTCACCAAAGTCAACGAGGCAGTTTTTCACTTCTTGTTAGCTACCCTCACCTCTGCTTCCCTCCGCTAGCTCCTGTAAGGAACAGCGCCTGCCCCGCCGCTTCCTTTCCTTCGTTCCTTTCTGTAAAAAACAAACCTCTTCATGGCTGCTCTTGGTAACGACTCCGCCCGCAAAGTCTCCTCCCAACGCAAACTTCGCTTCGGCATGATCGGCGGAGGCCAAGGTGCCTTCATTGGAGGCGTTCATCGTATCGCCGCCATCATGGATGGACAGGCCGAGCTGGTGGCCGGTGCCTTTTCCTCCACGCCGGAAAAATCCAAGGCCTCCGGACGCGAGCTGTTCGTCGATGCTGCTCGTGCCTACGGCACCTATCAGGAAATGGCCGAGGCCGAGGCCCAACGCCCCGCGCACGAACGGCTCGACTTCATCGCCATCGTCACGCCCAACCATCAGCACTTCCCCCCCGCCAAACTGTTTTTGGAAAAGGGCTTTAATGTCGTCTGCGACAAGCCTGTCACCCTCAACGTAAAGGAAGCCCGGGCGCTGAAACGGGTCGTCGAAAAATCCGGCAAGGTATTCGCCCTCACGCACAATTATACCGGCAACGTCATGGTGAAGCAGGCACGCGAGCTCGTGCGCAAAGGCAAGCTGGGCAAGATCCGCAAAGTCGTCGCCGAATACCCGCAAGGCTGGCTTTCCTCCGCCATCGAGCAAAGCGGCTCCAAGCAGGCCGATTGGCGGACCGATCCCAAACGCACCGGCGCCGCCGGCTGCATGGGCGACATCGGCACCCACGCCGAGAATCTGGTCACCTACATCTCGGGCCTGCGGATCAGCGAACTCTGCGCCGACCTCACCACGTTCGTGCCGGGTCGCCAGGTGGATGACGATGGCAACGTGCTCCTTCGATTCGAAGGTGGCGCGAAGGGCGTGCTCCACGCGTCACAGATCAGTGCGGGTGACGAGAACAACGCCAACATCCGTATCTGGGGCACGAAGGCCTCCCTCGAGTGGTATCAGGAACATCCCAATGAACTGATCGTGAAGTATCCCGATCAGCCCCGGCAGATCTGGCGCCGTGGCAACGACTACGTGCAGGTGCCCGGCCACTTCACCCGCGTGCCCTTCGGTCACCCCGAAGGTTACCTCGAAGCCTTTGGTAACATTTACCAGGAGGTGTTTCGAGCTGTGCGCGCCGAGGTCGCCGGCAAAAAGATCCCCAAGAATGTCGACTACCCGACCATCGATGACGGCCTCGAGGGCATGCAGTTTGTTGAAGCCGTGGTGAAGTCCTCCGCCAAAGGCGCCCGCTGGGTAAAAATGCCAACGGCGTGATTAGCCAAAATTCATCTTCACGACTATCATAGCCCATGAAGAAAACCTACTCCTCCGCCGTCGATATTTGGTTGGCCGTGATCCTACTCGGCACGCCGATTGCACTGGTAGTTTGGGGTGCATTTCTCCTGACCAGTGAACCCACCGGCGGCTGGGTCTTGATTGCGTCTGCGGTATTTACGTTGGGACTGATTCGAATACTCGGCTGGCCCTGCGAATACACCCTGACCGAGAAGTCGCTCATCATCCGCGCCGGCTTCCTCCGAGACGAAATTCCTCTCGCCGACATCACCGGCATGAAACTCTCCCACAGTATTCTCTCGGCTCCGGCTCTTTCGATCCGACGGATTAAGATCAGTCTGAAAAAAGGTTCCCGGCTGATCTCTCCACCGGATCGCGCACGCGCCGGCTTCACAGAAAGCACCCGAGCCGCCAAGGCATTCCGAAGAACGCTAAAGAGGATTGGTGCTATGTCACACTACGCTCTGCTACCATGCACTATGTGCATCCTAAGCTTCGGCTCATGGCTTGAGCCCCGTTACATC